>SKSL01000281.1 GCA_007123015.1 Natronohydrobacter sp.
GCACCATTCGCGGGCGAAAGCACGTTATTGGTGGACATCATCAAGACGCGCGCTTCAAGCTGGGCTTCCAGCGACAAGGGCACATGCACGGCCATCTGATCGCCGTCAAAGTCGGCATTGAAGGCCGAGCAGACCAGCGGGTGCAGCTGGATCGCCTTGCCCTCGATCAGGATCGGCTCGAATGCCTGAATGCCCAGACGGTGCAGCGTGGGCGCTCGGTTCAGCAGAACCGGGTGTTCGCGGATCACCTCGTCGAGGATATCCCAGACTTCCGGGCGCTCTTTCTCGACCAGTTTCTTGGCCTGCTTCACCGTGCTGGACAGGCCCTTGGCTTCCAGTCGCGAATAGATGAAGGGCTTGAACAGCTCGAGCGCCATCTTCTTGGGCAGACCGCATTGATGCAGCTTCAGTTCCGGCCCTGTCACGATCACCGAACGGCCCGAGAAATCGACACGCTTGCCAAGCAGGTTCTGGCGGAACCGGCCCTGCTTGCCTTTCAGCATGTCCGAGAGCGATTTCAGCGGGCGCTTGTTGTTGCCAGTGATGACACGGCCGCGGCGACCATTGTCAAACAGCGCATCGACCGCTTCCTGCAGCATCCGCTTTTCATTGCGCACGATGATGTCAGGCGCGCGCAGTTCGATGAGACGCTTGAGGCGGTTGTTGCGATTGATCACCCGGCGATAGAGGTCATTGAGATCCGAAGTCGCAAACCGACCCCCATCAAGCGGCACCAGCGGGCGCAGTTCCGGCGGGATCACAGGCAGAACTGTCATGATCATCCATTCCGGCCGGTTGCCGGATTCGATGAAATGCTCGACCACTTTCAGCCGCTTGATGATCTTCTTGGGCTTCAACTCGCCCTTGGCCTCTTTCAGCTCTTCGCGCAGACGCAGGGCTTCATCGTCCAGATCAATATTGGCCAGCATCTCGCGGATCGCTTCGGCGCCGATATTCGCGGTGAAGGCATCCGCGCCATACTGGTCCTGCGCGTCGAGGAATTCTTCTTCACTCATCAACTGACCATAGGTCAGGTCGGTCAAACCGGGCTCGATCACGACATAGTTTTCGAAATAGAGGATCCGCTCCAGATCGCGCAGCGTCATGTCGAGCATCAGCCCGATGCGGCTTGGCAGCGATTTCAGGAACCAGATATGCGCGACCGGGGCGGCGAGTTCGATATGGCCCATACGCTCGCGGCGTACTTTCTGCAGCGTGACTTCGACACCGCATTTCTCGCAGACAACGCCGCGATATTTCATGCGCTTGTATTTGCCGCAAAGACATTCATAGTCCTTGATCGGCCCGAAGATACGCGCGCAGAACAGGCCGTCGCGTTCGGGCTTGAAGGTCCGGTAATTGATCGTCTCGGGCTTCTTGATCTCGCCATAGGACCACGACAAGATGCGCTCCGGGCTCGCAAGCGAGACGCGGATCTGGTCGAAAGTCTTGGGCTGGGCCAATGGGTTGAACGGGTTGGCGGTCAGTTCCTGGTTCATTTGTCTATCCTTGAAAGGCTCGGGGAAGCGTGGGGTAAGGTGCGTGCTCAGCACGCACCCTACGCGCGCGGCGTAGGGTGCGTGATCTCACGCACCGTCAACCCTCTTCCTCCGAATCCAGGAGTTCCATGTTCAGGCCGAGGCCGCGGACTTCCTTCACGAGCACATTGAAGCTCTCAGGCACGCCCGCCTCGAAATTATCCTCGCCCTTGACGATCGATTCATAGACTTTGGTCCGGCCTGCCACATCATCTGATTTCACTGTCAGCATTTCCTGCAGCGTGTAAGCGGCGCCATAAGCTTCCAGCGCCCAGACCTCCATCTCGCCCAGACGCTGGCCACCGAACTGCGCTTTCCCGCCCAGCGGCTGCTGCGTCACCAGACTGTAAGGCCCGGTTGATCGTGCGTGCAGCTTGTCATCGACCAGATGGTGCAGTTTGAGCATGTATTTCACGCCCACAGTCACCGACCGCGCGAATTGCTCGCCTGTGCGCCCGTCAAAGACCACCGACTGGCCAGACGTGTCAAAACCAGCGCGTGTCAGCGCGTCATTTACATCGACCTCTTTCGCACCGTCAAACACTGGCGTCCCGATCGGCACCCCGCGCGTGACTGTCGATGCATGCTCGACCAGCGCCTCTTCTGCCATACCGTCAAAGACGTCATTGTAGAAGTCATCGCCATAGCCGATCCGCATCGCGTCGCGTACAGGCGTCATGTCGCCCGAGCGGCGATACTCCTGCAGCGCCTCGTCGATCTGCACCCCCAGACCGCGCAATGCCCAGCCCATATGGGTTTCCAGAATCTGGCCCACATTCATTCGCGAGGGCACCCCGAGCGGGTTCAGCACCAGATCGACTGTCGTCCCGTCCGCAAGGAACGGCATGTCCTCGACTGGCACGACTTTCGAAATGACACCCTTGTTGCCATGCCGCCCGGCCATCTTGTCACCCGCCTGCAGCTTCCGCTTCACAGCGACAAAGACCTTGACCATCTTCATCACGCCCGGCGGCAGATCATCGCCGCGACGCACCTTTTCGACCTTGTCATCGAAACGGGCCTGCAATTGGCGCTTCTGCTGGTCGAAAAGTGCATTCAGTGCTTCGACTTCCTGCGCCTCGGCCTCATCGGCCAGTGCGAGCTGCCACCACTGACCGCGGCTCAGGCTTTCCAGAAGCTCAGGGGTGATTTCGGAATTCGGCCGGACGCCCCTGGGCCCTTTGACCGCCGTTTTGCCAAGGATCAACTGGCGCAGACGCCCGTAGATATTGCGCTCGAGAATTTCCAGCTCGTCATCGCGGTCGCGCGACAGACGCGCAATTTCCTCGCGCTCGATCTGCAGCGCACGCTCGTCTTTTTCGACGCCGTGGCGGTTGAACACGCGTACTTCCACAATGGTCCCGTAGGCCCCCGGCGGCAGCCGCAGCGAGGTGTCGCGCACATCGGACGCTTTCTCGCCGAAGATCGCACGCAAAAGCTTCTCTTCCGGCGTCATCGGGCTTTCGCCCTTGGGCGTCACCTTGCCCACCAGAATGTCGCCCGCCTGCACTTCCGCACCGACATAGACGATGCCCGCTTCATCAAGATTGCGCAGCGCTTCTTCGCCGACATTCGGGATGTCGCGGGTGATTTCTTCCGGCCCGAGCTTCGTGTCGCGTGCCGCGACCTCATATTCATCGATATGGATCGAGGTGAAGACGTCATCCTTCAGGATGCGCTCCGAGATCAGGATCGAGTCTTCATAGTTGTAGCCATTCCACGGCATGAAGGCCACGACCACGTTCCGGCCCACGGCCAATTCGCCCATATCTGTGCAGGGACCATCCGCGATCACTTCGCCCCGTGTCACCTGATCGCCCACTTTCACCAGCGGACGCTGGTTGATGCAGGACGACTGGTTCGAGCGCTTGAACTTGCGCAGGCGGTAAATGTCCACGCCCGGCTCGCCCGGGTCCAGCATCTCTGTCGCGCGGACCACGATCCGCTGCGCATCGACCTGATCGATCACGCCGGCACGCCGCGCCATGATGGCCGCACCAGAGTCGCGGGCCACGACGCCTTCGATCCCGGTGCCGACCAGCGGCGAATCCGCCTGCAGCAGCGGCACGGCCTGACGCATCATGTTCGAGCCCATCAGCGCGCGGTTGGCGTCGTCATTTTCCAGAAACGGAATCAGCGAAGCTGCGACCGAGACAAGCTGCTTCGGCGACACGTCGATCAGATCGACCGAGCTTGACGGCGAGAGCATGAAATCGCCGCTCTTGCGGGTCGAGACCAGATCATTGACGAAGCGCATTTCGCCATCAAGCTGCGCATTCGCCTGCGCAACTGTGTGACGCTGTTCTTCCGTGGCGCTCAGATAGACCACCTCATCCGTGACTTGCCCATTCTCGACCTTGCGATAGGGGGTCTCGATGAAGCCATACTTGTTCACGCGCGCGAATGTCGCCAGCGAGTTGATCAGACCAATGTTCTGACCTTCCGGCGTCTCGATCGGGCACATGCGGCCGTAATGGGTCGGGTGCACGTCGCGCACTTCGAACCCGGCGCGCTCGCGCGTCAGACCGCCCGGCCCTAGCGCCGAGAGACGCCGCTTATGCGTCACTTCCGAGAGCGGGTTGGTCTGGTCCATGAATTGCGACAACTGCGAAGAGCCGAAGAATTCGCGCACAGCCGCAGCCGCAGGCTTCGCATTGATCAGATCCTGCGGCATGACTGTGTCGATCTCGACCGAGGACATGCGCTCGCGGATCGCGCGCTCCATGCGCAACAGGCCCACCCGATACTGGTTTTCCATCAGCTCGCCGACCGAGCGCACACGACGGTTGCCCAGATGGTCGATATCGTCGATTTCGCCCTTGCCATCACGCAGTTCCACAATGCCCCGGATACAGGCCACGATATCTTCGGGCCGCAGCGTGCGCAGCGTGTCGGGCGCATCGAGTTGCAGGCGCATGTTCATCTTCACACGGCCCACAGCGGACAGATCATAGCGTTCCGCATCGAAGAATAACTGGTCGAACAGCGCCGAAGCCGTATCGACGGTCGGCGGCTCGCCCGGACGCATGACGCGGTAGATATCCATAAGCGCGCCGTCGCGGTTCCAGTTCTTGTCAGCGGCCATGGTGTTGCGGATATAGGGGCCAACATTGACGCCATCGATATCGAGCACGTCGATATCCGTGATGTCATTGTCCAGAAGCGTCTTGAGCGTGCCGCCCTTGACCTCGCCGTCCTTGTCCAGTTCCCAAGTCAGTTCATCGCCGGCCTCGACATAGATCTCGCCAGTCTCTTCATTGATGATGTCCCGTGCGACAAAGCGCCCGACAATCCGATCAAAGGGTAGCAGAAGGTCTGTGACATCGCCTGTGTCGATCAGTTTCTTGACCGCGCGCGGCGTCATCTTGTCGCCCGCCTTGCAGATCACATCGCCTGTCGCCGCATCGACCAGATCAAAGCCAGGCCGGGTGCCGCGCACGCGCTCGGGGAAGAACTTGGTGACCCAGCCCTTGTTCTTCTGCAGCTTGAAATTGACCGTATCGTAATAGGCTTCCATGATCTGGTTCTGATCCATGCCCAGCGCATAGAGCAGCGTAGTCACGGGCAGCTTGCGGCGGCGGTCGATGCGCGCATAGACGATGTCTTTCGCGTCAAACTCGAAATCAAGCCAGGAACCGCGATAGGGAATGATCCGACACTGGAACAAGAGCTTGCCAGAGCTGTGCGACTTGCCCTGATCATGGTCGAAGAACACGCCCGGAGAGCGGTGCATCTGGCTGACCACCACGCGCTCGGTCCCGTTCACCACGAATGTCCCGTTATGGGTCATCAGCGGCATGTCGCCCATGAAGACATCCTGTTCCTTGATGTCCTTCACGGATTTCGCACCCGTATCTTCATCAACATCGAACACGATCAGACGTAGCGTCACTTTCAGCGGCGCCGCATAGGTCATGTCGCGCTGCATGCATTCGTCAATATCGTATTTCGGTTTTTCCAGATCGTATTTCACGAATTCCAGAGTCGCGGTTTCATTGAAATCCTTGATCGGAAAGACCGACTGGAACACCCCCATGATCCCTTCGCCATCGCGCGGCTTCTCGGCATCGCCAGAGCGGAGGAACAGATCATAAGAGGATTTTTGGATTTCGATCAGATTTGGCATCTCCAGCACTTCGCGGATTTTGCCGAACATCTTGCGGATACGTTTCTGGCCAACATAGGATGCCATGCGCGTCGTCACCTTTCTTGGTCTTCGCGGGCGGGCAGACTGTCGGGCCTCAGCTGCCGGCCGCTTGCGAAACGGGTGTGGGGCTCTATTCCTGCGCATCTTCCCACTGATGCGCTCCCGAGCCGATCACTTTCCCTGGACAAAGCTTTGATCAGATAATCCAATGCAAAGCGCTGTCCAGAAACAGCGATAAACTGGGGCTGGCAAAACCAGCCCCAGTTTCGATTTCAACAGGTCGAGATGCCGCGCATCCCGGCCAATTACTTCAGCTCGACTTTCGCGCCAGCGTCTTCGAGCTTCTTCTTGATTTCTTCTGCTTCCTCTTTCGGAGCAGCTTCCTTCACGGCCTTGCCACCAGCTTCGACCAGATCCTTGGCTTCTTTCAGGCCCAGACCAGTGATGCCACGGACTTCCTTGATGACCGCGATCTTGTTCGCGCCGGCTTCCAGCAGGATCACGTCGAATTCGGTCTTTTCTTCTGCAGCCGCCGCACCAGCGTCGCCGGCCGGGCCTGCCATCATCACAGCGCCGCCAGCAGCGGGTTCGATGCCATATTCGTCTTTCAGGATCGTTTTGAGTTCCTGAGCTTCGAGCAGCGTGAGGTTCACGATTTGCTCTGCAAGTGCTTTGAGATCAGCCATTGTTTCGTTCCATTCCAACAGGGTTTGAGTGTCCAACGCGGGCACGAGAGTGCCACGCGGGCCAAAGGTTGCTTATGCCGCTTCCCGCTCTTCGAGGGTTGAGAGGATACCGGCAATACTCGAAGCAGGTGCGCCGATCGCGCCAGCGATGTTCGAGGCAGGTGCACCAATGCACGACGCGATCTGAGCGATGAGCTCTTCGCGCGACGGCATTTTTGCCACTGCTGCAACACCGGCAGCATCCAATGCTGTCTCGCCCATCGCGCCGCCAATCACCACCAGCTTCTGGTTGGTCTTGGCATAGGCATCGACCACTTTCGCAGCTGCGACAGGGTCTTCCGAATAAGCAAGGACAGTCATCCCGGTCAGGAGGCCCGAAATGCTTGCGCAGGGCTTTCCTTCAAGGGCGATCTTGGCGAGCCTGTTCTTGGCGACGCGTACGGCCCCGCCTGCTTCGCGCATCTGCGCGCGCAGGACCTGCATCTCCGCAACCGTGAGGCCCGTGTATTGTGCAACCACAACCACGCCAGAGCTTTCGAAGATCTGGCCGAGTTCCTCGACCACTTTCTCTTTTTGGGCTCTATCCACAGGGTCTCTCCAGTTTCTGGAGGGTTTCCCCTCCGGCTCATTGCGCCAGACTTGCGTCTGACAGAAGGTCCGAACGGGCCATCCCAATTTCGCCCGAGGAAAACCCCGGAAAATTGTTCTATTCCCGTCTCAGGCAGGATTTATGAAAGCAAGGCCCTCACCCACCGTCTCGGACGAATCGTCTTGCAACGCAAACAAGGCTTGCATCGCTCAACATTCACAGGCCTTAGACCATGTTTCGAGCAATGCCAAGTCTCAAAATGCCACGAGCGCGTGATTGCCGCATATCGCCCAAGCTGCGGTCAGGATCACCGCATCGAAGCGCAAGGCTGCTGCAAGGCAGGGCCGGTTACTGCGTCCCTTGCAACTGTGCGCGGTAGTATTCTGCCTCTGCGCGCGCTTCACGCAGCCCATCCATCGCAGCGGCCAGTTCTGCCTCGGTCTGGGCCAGCCGTGTGGTCAGATCGCGCTCGCGATTCTCGACATATTCGATGGCCTGGTCCCGGATCAGCTCTGCCTCATGCAGTGCCTGCGCCATCTGGTCCAATTCGCCCAGATCTTGCTGCCGCACGCGCGTGAAGCGATGCACCAGCCAATTCGCAGCCCATCCCAGCCCAAAGGCCACAAACAGGATGATTGCTGTCACAATGACAAATTCGGTCCGGTTCATTCTGCGCTCTCCTGTCGTCCCGCTCGCATCCGCACAACCCGTCGAACCTATTGCGCGGGTCGTGCAGGCGGACGCGGCGTATCCCCTGCACCTTCTGTCACAACAATGTCCAGATCCGATTCGTCAGGCGCTTCGATCGCTTCTTCTGCGTCATCAGCAGCCGAGGCAACGTCACCTGTCGCGCGTTCGGCTTCAGCCGCAACAGCAGAAGCCCCGATCAGCTTGAACTCGATCCGCCGATTGGCCTCGCGACCTGCTGCCGAGGCATTATCGGCAATCGGGAATTCTGGCCCGTACCCTTTGGTCTCGAAATCCGCAACCAGCGCGCCGCGCACCATCAGCGCGTCTTTGACGGCATCCGCGCGCCGCTGGCTCAGCCGCATATTCCCCTCAAGGCTGCCCTGGCTATCAGTATGCCCACCGATTTCCATTTCGAGACGCCCGCATTCGCGCAGAACCTCGGCGATCTTGTCGACAACCCGCGCAGTATCCCCTTCGACCGAAGCCGACCCCGGGGCAAAGGTGATTTGCCGCTCTTGCAGAATTTCAGCGATCCAGCGCTCACAGCGCGCAGGTGTCGGTTGATTGGCAATCGGGTCAAAGCGCTCGTCATAACGGATATTTAGATTGAAGACGGCCCCCTGCCCGAGCTTCTCGGCCAGCACGCGCGACATCCGGTCTGAAATCGTCGCATCCCCTGTCACACCGATCACATCAAATAGGTCAGGGCGCACGCGCACAGTCCCCGATTCGAGCTGCGCCAGCGAATCAATGGCCAGTAATGCGCGCACAGGCCAGCCTTCAGGCAAGTCAGGATCCACGCGCGCAGTCATCTCGACCGCTGGCAGGCCGAATTCAGCGCGTGCCAGCGATTGGACCGCATCGCGCAAACGCTCATCAGACAAACGGCCCCGCAAGGACACGGCCCCGTCCGGTGTGCGCGCTGCCACAAATTCCAGCACCGCTTCGCTGGAAGCAATCTCATCATCGCTGGGGGGCAGACGAGTCGCATTCAGTGAAAACACATCCGGCAGAGTGTTTTCCAGCGTGCCGACAACCTGATCAAACATCTCGGGCGCGACGGAATTCGGGACATTCAGGGAAATATCCGTATCCGAAAAAGTGACACTGCCTGCGCCAAGCTCTGCGACAGCGTCAATCGCCTCGATCACGCCCTGCTGCCAGCGCGGGGTCGGGGTCCCAAGGCCGATGGTGCAACTCGTAACTCCTGTCACACCAGCGACACGCCCGGCCCGCAGGATCGCAGCCCGTGCTTCTGGCGTATCAGCAGAGCAGGCATCGAAACGCGGGCCATCCTCATCAATCACGAAACGCAAGGTGAAAGGCGTGATCACCGGGCGCGGTGCAGAAATGCTGACGCTCGCAATCAGCCCGCGCGGCCGGTTCCGCGTCAGCTCATCGCGCATCGAATCGCGCTCTCGCTCGCTTTGGGCAAGCCCTGTCACTTCGACCCGGTCCGCCGCAATCGAGACTTTGCTGACCGAAATAAGGGCCAGCGCATCCAGTCCGAAACTCACCGCGTCGCCCCAGCCATGGGGGACAGCATGGCGCGCTGTCTCAAGCATGTTCACGACAGAAATCTCGGGATCAATCCCTTCGATCCGCGCGATGACCGCGTCTTTCTCGAATTCTGCAGGCACAAGGCCGATCAGGGAAACATCAAGATTATTGCGCAGAATTTCCATCGAGAAGCGTGGCGCGGCAATCGACGTTGTCGGCGCAACCTCGATCCCGTCGATCACGCGTTCTGCTGCGACAACGGTGCTGACCGCACTGATCGCCCGAAACCGGGCCGCTTCATTCGGTGCCAACCCGTCAAGATGCAGCAGCAATCCATCCGAGCGCGTCTCGGCCCAGTCGATATCCTGATCCGAGAGCGCCTCTTGGGCATCGCGCGCGACGACATATTCGATCCCGCGCACAGCAAATTGCGCCGCCATGATTGACAGGATCGCAGCCGCCGCGAAAGCCAGGGCCATCAGGACAGTTGCCTTGCGCACAGGGTCAAGCGTCGCAATCCGATGCCGCAGCGAAGGCGGCAGAGTTCCAGATTTTTCTTCCATGGCTGTCCCCTAATCCCAGTCGGGAGCCTGCGCAATCACACGAATATTGCGATGGCAAGAAACAGCGCAGCCAGCAAGCCTGCATCCCGGTTCGACCGGAACAGGCGCAAACACATCTGTGTGTCATCAATATTCAACCGGCCCAACTGCCAGTTCATATGCCAGCCAAGGGCCCAGGCACCGGCAAGCCCGATGGACATTTTCAACGGGTCCGCCAACGGGGAAAACGCGTAGATGACCGCGAGGGACATCAGCACCACTGTTGCGATCAGAAAACCGCGCAGCCAGGTCTCGGTCTTGTCGCCGAAGAGGCGCGCGGTGGATTTCACACCGATCAGCGCATCATCCTCGCGGTCCTGATGGGCGTAGATCGTGTCATAGAACAATGTCCAGGAAATCCCGGCCAGATAGAGGAACACAGCGGGCAGCGCGAGCGATCCGGTCTGCGCGGTCCAGGCCAGAAGCGCACCCCAGTTGAAGGCCAGACCAAGGAAGATCTGCGGCCACCATGTGAACCGCTTCGCAAAAGGGTAGATCGCAACCAGGCCCAGCGATAACAGGCCCAGCCCGATGGCGACCCAGTTGAAGGTGAACAGGATCAGCGCCGCAATGACGGCCTGTGCCGCCATCCAGACCATGGCCTGCCGCACGCTCACTTGCCCCGAAGGAATCGGGCGCGAGCGTGTGCGTGCCACCTTGTCGTCGATATCGCGATCCGTGATATCGTTCCAAGTGCAGCCCGCCCCGCGCATCAGAAACGCCCCCAGAGCGCAGCCCGTGAAGATCCAGACAGTCAGCCACCCTGCAGTCTCGGGCGCGGCGGCAGCGCCCAGAAACAGACCCCACCAGCACGGCAGAAGCAGCAACCATGTACCAATTGGGCGATCAGCACGCGACAATCGCAGGTAGGGTTTCAGATCGTCCGGGGCATATCGGTCCACCCAGTTTTGCGCAGGCGCATCGGCAACAGTGTCCAGTTGGGTCGCCCCCTCTGGTCTTTGCTCTGTCTCGGTCATACTCTGTTCCTCATGGACAGTGTCACCCAACGCGCGAAAATCCGGCTCTATGTAGATCAGCCCTTGGGTCAGGGGCAAGCAGTTGCCCTGTCGCAGGCGCAATCCCACTACCTGGGAACGGTCCTGCGCAAGCAGTCGGGCACAATTATTGCGCTTTTCAACGGCCAACAGGGCGAATGGTGTGCAGAACTCGCCGAAATCGGCAAGCGCGGCGCGGTTGCCATCTGTCAGACACAGGCGGCCCCGCAGCGCATGCCACCCGACCTGTGGCTGGTCTTCGCGCCGATCAAGAAAGCCCGGACCGACTTCATCGTCGAGAAGGCAGCCGAGCTGGGGGCCGCGCGGATTGTGCCGGTGCAGACCGATTTCACCAATTCCGAACGGATTCGACAGGACCGGCTGCAAGCGCATGCTGTCGAGGCCGCCGAGCAATGCGGGGGCACCTATGTCCCCGATGTGGCTGGCTTGCAGCCCCTCGGACGCCTGCTTGATCACTGGCCCGCAGAACGCGCCTTGATCTTCGCCGATGAAATGCTGGTCGGTGACGCCCGCGCGCGCCCTCTGCCCCCGGCCCCGGCAGCCATCCTGATCGGCCCCGAAGGCGGGTTTTCCGATGCCGAGCGGACCCGGTTGCGTGCCATGGATCGTGTCTATCCGTTTGCACTGGGGCCCCGCATTTTGCGCGCCGATACTGCGGCTGTGGCCGCGCTGACGCTCTGGCAGGCGCAGCAGGGCGATTGGGGATGAAGGACCTGATCCGCCCCGAACTGGCAGCTGGCCTGCGCCGCTGGTCCGAAGTTCTGACCGGGCTCGCGGTCGCGACATTCGGGCTTTGGGCGCTTCAGGCGCGCGGGGCGTTCTTTCAGGGTCTGGCGGTACTGGTCGTGCTGGCAGGGCTGGCGCTGGCGGTGATCGGCTGGCGCCGGATGCGGTTCCAGCGCGCAGGCAATGCCCCTGGCGTGGTGCAGATCGTGGAAGGCCAGATCAGCTATTTCGGCCCGACCAACGGTGGTTTCATGGCCCTGTCGGATCTGGTCGAACTGCATCTGGTAGAGCATGGCGCAAGCTGGCAGCTGATCGGGCAAGACGACACCCGGCTGGAAATACCTGTGGCCGCGACGGGTGCCGATGCGCTTTTCGATCTCTTCGCGCGCCTGCCAGAGCTGCGCATGCAGCTGTTGCTGGATGCGCTGGATGACCCTGCCCCGCCTTCTGCGCGCGCGCTCTGGCTACACCCTGCACGCCGTGGGGCGCATCTGCGCTTGCGCTAAGCCCGCATCGCGCATCTTGACAGCGCTGCCCCCAAACTCCAAGTCTCGCGCAACGAGGGACAGCAACGATCGGAGCGCAGATGTCCATTCCCCAATCCGGCGGCGGGCCGATCGAGCATGTGTCGCAACTGGCCGAATACCTGGCCGCTGGCTGCAAACCGAAAGACGCCTGGCGCATCGGCACGGAGCACGAGAAATTCGGCTATTGCCGCGACACGCTTCTGCCCCTGCCCTATGACGGGCCGCGCTCGATCAAGGCCATGCTCGAAGGGCTGCGCGACGCCTTCGGCTGGACGCCGGTCATGGAAGGGCCGCATATCATCGGACTGGAAAAAGATGGCGCGAATGTCAGTCTGGAACCGGGCGGGCAGCTGGAACTGTCAGGCGCACCGCTTGAGACAATTCACCAGACCTGCGACGAGGTGAACCAGCACCTGCGCGACGTGCAGCATGTGGCGAACAAGATCGGCGTGGGTTTCATCGGATTGGGCGCGGCCCCGATCTGGACGCATGAGCAGATGCCGGTCATGCCGAAAGGGCGCTACCGGCTGATGACCGATTACATGGACCGCGTCGGCACCATGGGCAAGACGATGATGTATCGCACCTGCACAGTGCAGGTGAATCTCGATTTCGCATCGGAAGCTGACATGGTCCAGAAACTGCGCGTGGCGCTGGCCCTGCAGCCTGTGGCCACGGCGCTTTTCGCCAATTCGCCGTTTCTGGAAGGCAAGCCAAACGGCCATAAAAGCTGGCGCGCGCGCGTCTGGCGCGATCTGGACGCGGCGCGCACGGGCATGCTGCCGTTTGTGTTCGAGGATGGGTTCGGGTTCGAGCGATGGGTCGACTACGCGCTCGATGTGCCGATGTATTTCGTCTATCGCGATGGCCAGTATATCGACGCCCTCGGCCAGTCATTCCGCGATTTCCTGCGCGGCGAATTGCCTGCCCTGCCCGGTGAAATCCCCACGCTTTCGGACTGGGCCGACCATCTGACCACCATTTTCCCCGAAGCGCGCGTGAAGAAATTCATCGAGATGCGCGGGGCCGATGGGGGCCCGTGGCGCAGACTTTGCGCGTTGCCGGCTTTTTGGGTCGGGCTGACCTATGACCAAAGCGCGCTTGATGCCGCATGGGATCTGGCCAAAGGGCTGGATGCCGAGACGCGCGAAGGCTTGCGCGTGGCAGCGTCAGTGCACGGCCTGCAGGGCACAGCCGGCGGGGTGAAGCTGTATGATCTGGCGCGCGAGGCCGTGGCCGTCGCGGAAGCGGGCCTGAAAGCCCGCGCGCGGCCCGGTGCAGGCGGGATGCTGCCGGATGAGACGCATTTCCTGAACGCGCTGAAGGAAAGTCTTGAAACAGGCCAGACCCCGGCAGATGAGTTGCTGGCGCGCTATCATGGCGATTGGCAGGGCGATCTGACCCGTATTTATGGCGATTACAGCTATTGACCCATGGCTTGACGCGCACCGACCTGCAGGGCAATCAGGCGCCATGACCACAGGAAAGACCACAGACGCGTCGCGCTGGAAGCACTGGTTGCAAGATCGCGCGACCGCCGCGCTGCTGGGCCTTGGGGCGCTGTTGCCTTACCGCGCGCGCATGGCGCTGATGGGGTGGCTGGGCGCGTATGTGATCGGCCCTGTGGCCGGGTTGCGCAACCGCATACGCAGCAATCTTGCCCTTGTTGCCCCTGATCTGCCACGCAACGAAGTCGAGCGCCTGTGCCGCGCGGTCCCGGCCAATATGGCCCGCGCCATTGCCGAGACCTTTTCCGGCGACGCCTTCATCGCCCGCGTCCGGCACAGCCCGGTCGAGGGCGACGGCTGGACCGCGTTGCAAGCGGCACGCGACAACGGCAGACCTGTCGTTCTGGTGACGGCCCATTTCGGCAATTACGACGCAGCCCGTGTGGTGCTGCGCGACGCGGGCTGCAATATCGCAGGCATCTACATGCCGATGGCCAACAAGGCGTTCAACCGCCGCTATGTCGCCGCGATGGAACATATCGCCGCCCCGGTTTTCCCGCGCGACCGCGCTGGTCTGGCGGGGCTTCTGAAACATCTGCGGCAGGGCGACATGATCGGGCTGGTGGCGGATCATTACATCGCGCATGGCGAGTTGATTGATTTCATGGGCGAACCGGCGCGGACGGCGCTGTCTTCTGCCGAAATTGCACTCAAGCATGATGCGCTTCTGATCCCGGTTTATGCCATCCGCCAGCCCGACGGGCTGAGCTTCCGTATCCGGGTCGAAGCGCCAGTGCCGCATACCGACCCGCTGACCATGACGAAAGCGCTCACGGCCTCGGTCGAGGCGCTGGTGCGCGCGCATATGGATCAGTGGATGTGGACCCATAAACGCTGGAAGCGCAATCAGCCGCGCTGATCCTCGTCCACAGGTTTCGGCTTGTCATCATAGCGGGTGTCCAGAATGCGCTGGCTGTCCCCTGCCGGGTCGTCATACTGGCCCTTGCGCAGACTCCATAAGAACGCGGCAAGGCCCAGGAAACCAAGGAATAACGAGACGGGGATCAGGATGGCCAGAACTTCCATGAGGGTCCTTATTTCAACCGAAGCGCGTTCAAGGTCACCGAGATCGACGAGACCGACATGATCGCGGCTGCCCAGAGCGGGGTTGCAAAACCGAAAAGCGCGATGGGCACGAAAATCGCATTATATATCCCCGATTGCCAGAGGTTTTCTCGGATCCGTTTCATCGCGGTTCCCGACAGGCGCACCGCATCCGCCACTGGCGACAAGTCATTGCTGAGCAACACCATGTCAGAGGTCGCGCGCGCTGCGTCCAGCGCTGACGCCGGTGAGATGGACACATGCGCGGTCGAAAGCGCCGCTGTGTCATTCAACCCGTCGCCGACCATCAGGACATGACGCCCCTCGGCCTGAAGCTCTGCGATCTTCGCGGCTTTCTCTGCAGGCAGGGCGCTGGCCTGCCAATGCTCGATGCCCAGGCGCTGCGCCAGATCCCCAACCACTGCGGGCACATCGCCTGAGATCAGCCAGAGCGCCTTGCCCTGCGCCTGCAGGCGACGCACAACGCTTTCAGCGCCGGGGCGCAACTGGTCGGCGAAGGTGAAGCTCTGCGTCCTTGGGCCAATCGCAAGATAGGCTGCCGTGACAGCGCCTTCCTGTGCGCCCACCCAATCGGCGCGGCCCAGCCGGACGCTGTGGCCCTGCCACTGGCCTTCGACCCCGTATCCGGGAACTTCTGACAGATCGGATATCTGCGCAGGGGTCACATCGCGCACCGACAACGCCTTGACAAGCGCCAGCGCCAGCGGGTGGCTGGACGCCTGCGCCAGACCCAGCGCCACTGACAGATCGTCGCGGCTGTGCCTGTCCAGATTGGTGGGCGCGGGCACCCCCATGGTCAGCGTGCCGGTCTTGTCGAAAACCACAGTATCGACTTCGGCCAGTCGCTCAAGCGCTGTGCCGTCCTTGATCAGCAACCCCTTGCGAAACAGTTTCCCGCTGGCGGCGGTCACCACAGCAGGCACAGCAAGCCCTAGCGCGCAGGGACAGGTGATGATCAGCGCGGCCACGGCAATATTCAGCGAAAGGCGCAGATCCCCACCGGAAATCCAGAACCAGACGAAGAAGGCACCAAGCGACAGGACCGGGATCGTGGGCGCATAGGCCGCCGCGGCCTTCTCGGCGATCGTGGTGTAGCGCATCTTCGCCGATTCGGCATTGGCGACCAGATCGGCCATGCGGTGCAGCGAGCTGTCCTTGCCCGCCGCGGTCACACGTATCTGCAAGGGGCCGGTCAGATTGACCTCGCCCGCGCTGACCGGCGTGCCTTCGTTCGCGAAGACCGGCAATGTCTCGCCTGTCAGCAGCGCGCGGTCGAGTTCGGACTGGCCTTGCGTGATCAGTCCATCAACCGGCACCCGCCCGCCGGGACGCACCAGCACAGTATCCCCCACCGCCAGATCCGCGACAGAGACAACGGTTTCCACGCCTCCCGCCAGCCTGGTCGCGCGCGGCACTTCCAGCGCGGCAAGCTCCTGCGCCGCTGATCGGGCCACCGAACGCGCCCGGAATTCCAAATAGCGACCGACCAGCAGGAAGAAGATCAGCATCACCACTGCTTCGAAATAGGCGTGTTCACCCGAGAGCAGCGTTTCATAAGTCGAGATGAAGAGCGTGAGCAGGATCGCAACCGAAATCGGCCCGTCCATATCCATCCGGCCCGCGCGCAGCGCTTTCCACGCATTGCGGAAGAAGGGGCGGCCTGCGAAAGCGACTGTCGGCACTGCGATAATGCCAGAAATCAGATGAAACATGTCGCGCGTTGCGCCATCCGCCCCGGCCCAGACTGCGACCGACAGCAGCATGATGTTCATCATCGCAAAGCCCGAGACGCCCACCATCATCAGAAGCTCGCGCCCCTGTTTCTCGGTCTCGGTCATGGACAGCGTGCCTGCGTCCAGTTCATGCGCCTCAAAGCCCAGCCGGTCGAGCCGGGCGATGACGTCGCGCGCCTCGACCCCGGCCTTGGCATCGACGCTCAGACGCTTCAGCGTCAGGTTCAGCCGGGCGGAATTGACGCCCTGCATCTTCGCCAGATCGCGTTCGATGGTCGAAATACACCCGGCACAATGCACCGCCGGGACCGAGACGAGGATCTTCGCATCTGGCAAAGCCGCGCGCCCCGCCAGTGCTTCGGCAGCAGGGGCCGCGTCACAGGCCGGGCAGGCCGAGGGTCGGAAAGCGACTTGGTTCATCGGGGGGTCAGATCAGCGCAGATGCAACACGACACGCTGACGGAACTCGGTCCCGTCTGCCGCGACGGCATGCATGCGGATATTCCAGTTGCCCGTTCCGATATCAACGGGTGCGCGATAGGCCCCGTCCCGGAACTGGAACTCTGGCACCTGATCATCGCGCACATGGGTTGCAGCCCCCAGCACAGCATCGAGATGGGCGACCTGCACCGGGAAACCATCGCTATCGGTGATCGACAGCACCAACTCGCCATCCCTATGCGTCGCGTTCACATCCCATCCCAGCGCCAGTTGCTCGGCCAATTCCTGATTGAAGTTCTGACTCGCGACAAAGGAGTTATCGACTTCCAACCCCGGAAAGGTACTGACCGCATTGAAGGCCAGCGTCAGATTGGCCGCCAGGATCACGCCGAAAGATGAGACTGCTATGATAAGTACCTTCCGCCCCGTGATTTCGAAACGCGGTTTCTTGTCATCGCTCATTCTGTCCTCCCATTGAAGATCGTGTCAGAATAGACCCGGTCATTGGTGCCGGGGATTGTGGCCCAGATGCGCACCGGACTGCTTTCGGCAGTGTTCGCGGCAGTTCCCGGCGGTGCTGTCAGATACACCCGCAGAAGCGACATCTCGTCAGGTCCGACTGTGACCCGCGTGCCCGGTTCCCCCTGGATGGACAGGGACAGATCCGGGTTTTCAGTGATTGACAGGACGAAATCACGCGGCTCGGCATGCATGTTGCGCAAACGAATGTCGTAGACATTGCGCACTGTGCCATCAGCCAGGACCACATGCGTCGGATTTCGCACAGGAGCCACGCTCATATCAAGGTCCGCGCGAATGAACAGCGCCACAACAAGGCCGATGCCGAAAATGCTCCAGAGTGCCGTGTAGAGGATGGTGCGCGGCCGCAGGATATGCTTCCAGACCGACTTCTGCGGCTGGCCGGATTGCTCGGCCTCCTGATCCGAGAGCGCCATATAGGCCACCAGCCCACGCGGCTTGCCGATGCGGTCCATGACTTCGTCGCAGGCATCGATGCACAGCCCGCAAGTGATGCATTCCATCTGCTGACCATTGCGGATGTCGATCCCCATGGGGCAGACATTCACGCAGGCCATGCAGTCGATACAATCGCCCTGATTGGGGTCCATCTCGCCCTTTTTCAGCTTGCCACGCGGCTCGCCCCGCCAATGGCGGTAGTCGATGGTGATCGTGTCCTCATCCATCATCGCGGCCTGAATCCGCGGCCAGGGGCAGGCATAGATGCAGACCTGTTCGCGGAAGAAGCCGCCGAAGAGGAACGTCGTCATGGTCAGGATCAGCACGGTCATATAGGCAATCGGGTGCGCCTGCCCTGTGAACAGATCGACAAAGAGCGTGGGCGCATCCGCGAAATAGAACACCCAGGCCCCGCCTGTCGCCATGCCGATCAGGAACCAGGCGGTCCATTTCAGGCCGTATTTGCGGATCTTCTCGCCATTCCATTTCTGCCGGTGCAGACGCAGACGTGCATTGCGGTCACCTTCGATCCAGCGCTCGACCTGAATGAACAGGTCGGTCCAGACAGTCTGCGGGCAGGCATAGCCGCACCAGACCCGACCCAGCGCCGAGGTGAACAGAAACAACCCGATCCCGGCCATGATCAGCAGCCCGGCCACGAAATAGAATTCATGCGGCCAGATTTCGATCATGAAGAAAAAGAAACGCCGATTGCCCAGATCGAGCAACACAGCCTGATTGGGCATGTCCGGTCCCCGGTCCCAACGGATCCATGGGACGATGTAGTAGATGCCCAGCATGACAGCGAGCAGCCACCATTTCATGGTCCGGAAACTGCCCTTCACGCGGCGGGGGAAAATCGGCTCGCGCGCGGCATAGAGGCTTGGCGGGTTTGGGTCTTGCGCAGTCACTGCGGATTACTCCTGAAATCGGTCAGAAGAGTTGTTTCATGTCCGCCATGAAGTAACCTTGACCTGAATCAAACCTAAGTCCTGTATGCATATTTGGACAACATGACGCAGGGCAGCGCGGGCGAAACGGATTGTGCCTGATACCCACAGCGAACTGCAGAGCCGCGCATGGCTGAACAAGCTGATGTCACCTCGCGCGCTGGATAGCGTGTCGTGGAAATCTGTGCGTCCTGCCTTGATGCAGATCAAACCGGGCGCGCAGCATGGCTCAAGGCCGGGGCTGCGGCCGCTTCGCGCTGCACCCAGCGCACAAAGGCGCGTAATGGCGGGCGCTGGATCCCCGGGCGCGTCAGCAGATAATACCCGCGCGGTGTGTTGTCGCGCAGAACAACCTGCAAGCGACCTAACTGCAGATCATCTGCCACCAAGCCCTCAGTGACCACCGCCAAGCCCTGACCCGCGCGTGCCGCATCAAGCATCAGATCGCCGGGCAGATGGACCATGCCGCCGCGCCGTGGCTTCGGCACGCCTTGCCGCGTCAGAAACTCCAGCGCTTCGTTATGGCCCAGCTCGCTCAGCCAAGGCAGTTGGGTCAGCGTCTCGGGGTCGCTCAGATCGTGCCCTTGCAGAATGGACGGCGCCCCGACCACCACCAGCGAGACTGGCAAGAGCAGCGCGGCGTCCAGTCCGGGCCAATAGCCCGTGCCATGCCGGATCGCCGCGTCATAGCCGCCGGGTTCCAGCTTGCGCAGCGCGGGGCTGGGGTCGAGCACCAGATCGGCCTTCGGATGTGATGCCCGGAACCGGCCCAGACGCGGCACCAGCCAGGCGCTGGCAAACATCGGGGTCGTGGTCAGATGCAGCGCGCGTTCATCCTGCGCGGCGGTCACATCGCGCACAATCCGGGCGAGTTCATCGAAGCCCTGTCGCAGCCCTTCGGCCAGATGGCGGCCTTCATCGGTCAACTCGATCCCGCGCCCGCTGCGCGCCACCAGCGCCAGATCGAGCGTTTTCTCCAGATTTCGGATTTGCTGGCTGACAGCAGCATGCGTGACGCCCAGCCGGTCTGCAGCCGTGACCACAGACCCTGTCTCGGCCAGTACCGAGAATGCCCGCAAAGCAGAGAGCGGGGGCATCGTCTGCCAGTCAATCATGTCAGTTTTTCTAACATATCGGAATCTTTCCGAAGTGGATTAGGCCAGCCATATATGCAATTTGGAGCTCAGGAAACCCCAAAGGCAGAGGCACCCATGTTAGATTTCCATGCATATACGCTCTTTCTGGCAACCCGCACACAGGCTTTCGCTCCTTGGGCAGGCAAGGCTACGCAAGACCGTCGCCGCGCGGCAATGAAAAGCGACTTTGTCCGCTTTCGCGCGGCACCGAAGTCAGACCACTGAGCCCAGAATCGCCAAAGGCCGGCCCCGCAAGGGACCGGCCTTTGCCGCATGCTTTCTGCGATGTTACTGGCCACCACCCAACTGGTGGACATAGGCCGCCACAGCGCGGATTTCCGCTTCACGCAAACGCGTCTCGAAGCCCGGCATGACGCCGAAGCGGGAATAATAGATCGATTCCCGGATGAGCTCGGGCGATCCACCATAGAGCCAGACCTGATTGTTCAGCGCAGGCGCCCCGATGAAGTAATCGCCAGAACCATCATCCATATGGCAGGATGCACAGTTCAGCTCGTAATGCTCCTGCCCCAGCGCAGCGAGCTGCGCGTCGTGGTCAGAACCGGACAGCGACAGGACATAGTTCACGACCTGATCGATCTCTTCATCGTCAAGCAGCCCGTCGCGACCGAAGGCAGGCATTTCCGACCAGCGCGCATCCGGGTAATCCTCGTTGCGGATACCCCAGGTCACTGTGGTCAGAATGTCTTCCATCGTGCCGCCCCAGAGCCAGTCGTCATTGAGCAGGTTCGGAAAGCCGCTGGCCTGCACACCTGCCCCGCCTGTGCCATGGCATTGCGAACATTGCGCCCGAAACACCGAGCCTCCGGCATTGATCGCGAAGCGGTGTAATTCATCATTTTCGCGGATCTCATCCAGATCTGTCTCGACCAATTGCACAAAGAACTGTTCATTGCGCGCCTCGAATTCCGAGATCTCCGTGGCGACATTGCCGCGTGACGAATACCCCAGAACGCCCGAAGTCGCTTGCTGAATGCCCGGCCAGGCTGGCATGGCGATCCAGTAGCCCACGGCCCAGATCACAGTGATGATGAAAATCCAGACCCACCAGCGCGGCATCGGGTTGTCATATTCCTCGATCCCGTCCCAGCTATGGCCCGTGGTCGGCGGATCTTCTTTAAGCTTCACGGCCGGGTCGGGATATTGCCGCGACGGAGGCGTGACCTTGTTTTCGGAATTGTCAGCCATCAGCGGGCCTCTTTCGGATCTTGGTGACGTCCCGTCC
>SKSL01000257.1 GCA_007123015.1 Natronohydrobacter sp.
AAATTGCGCCGCGCAGGTCAGAACCTGCGCGGCGCACAGCCAGACGAACCGGCCAATTTCCGCGAAACGTTATCTGCGAAGGGCCTTCAGGGCGCTTCCCCGGTTTTCAGACCTGTGCCATGGCCTTTATGCCCGCCCGAGACTTCTTCGGTCGCTTCTGCGGCCAGTTCCTGCGGCAGAACAAGGTTCAGCAAGATGGCAATCGCGGCTGCGGGCAGGATGCCCGAAGTCAGCAGGACGCGGGGGGTGTCCGACAGGTGCTGCAGCGCAGAGGGTTCCAGTTGCAGCCCAAGGCCCAACGAGAGCGCAATCGCGAAGATCACCATATTGCGGCGGTTCCACTGTACATCCGAGAGCATCGAAATCCCGGCCGCGACCACCATGCCGAACATCACGATCACCCCACCTCCCAGGACTTCGATCGGCACAGTCGAGATCGTCGCGCCGACCTTGGGGAACAACCCGGCCAGGATCAGGAAGATCGCACCGATGGTCACGACATGGCGGCTCATGACACCTGTCAGGGCGATCAGGCCGACATTCTGGCTGAAGCTGGTATTGGGCAGCGCGCCGAACAGGCCGGAAACGGCTGTCCCAAGCCCATCCGCATAGGTTGCCCCGCTGATTTCGCGATCCGTGGCATCGCGCCCTGCACCGCCCTTGGTAATGCCTGCAACATCGCCCACTGTCTCGACCGCCGAGACGAAGGACATTGCCAGAAAGCCGATGATCGCTGCGGCCGTGAATTCAAGCCCGAAATGCAGCGGATTGGGCAGGGCGAAGACAGCCGCTGTGCCGACAGCGCCGAAGCTGACCTTGCCCATCATCAGCGCGACGATGTAGCCCGCGATCAGACCGATCAGCACAGCTGAAATCGACAGCATGCCGCGTGCAAAGAATTTCAGGCTGAGCGTGACAAGGATGACCACAAGCGCGATGGACCAGCTTTGCAGGTTGCCGAATTGCTCTGTGCCCATCAGCGGCACGCCACCCGCCGCATATTGCACGCCCACCCGCACCAGCGCGAGGCCGATCATCGTGACCACAAGCCCGGTCACCAGCGGTGGCAGGGCGAAGCGGATCCGGCCGATGACAGTGCCGAGCGCGGCATGAAACAGCCCGCCGACCAGAATGCCCCCCATGACGGCGGCCATCGCATCGACCCCCTTGCCTGCGACTAGCGGGATCATGATCGGCAGAAAGGCAAAGGATGTGCCTTGCACGATCGGCAGGCCCGCACCCACTGGCCCGAACGTGATGGTCTGCAACAGCGTGGCGAGACCGGCAAAGAGCATCGACATCTGGATCATGTAGATCAGGTTCGGGAAATCCGGCGAGCCCGAGCCGAAGCCAAAACCCGCTGCGCCTGCGACAATGATCGCAGGTGTGACATTGGCCACGAACATCGCCAGCACATGCTGCACCCCCAGCGGGATGGCTTTCAGCAGTGGGGGTGTATAGTTCGGGTCGCGCAATTGCGCCGGTGTTCCCAGAGCTTGGTTAGCCATGTGTTTTGTCTCCTTCAGGCAAGCGAGAGGGAACGCCCAAGGGCGGCTATCCGTTGGTGCGTCTGATGTGCTGCGGCGCGATCCTTTTCCTCAGACCGGGCCGCGAACCTCCCACGGGGTTGAAAACCAGTGTTCTTCGAGGTTGGGCGTTGCGCCGATCCGATCAATCACCGCAAAGCGCCCGGGCTTGCTGAGGGGCGTGAGCACGCCATGCCAGATATTACGATGAAAGTTGATCGCCTGTGATCCGTCCGTGAGAAATGCGCGCAGAGACTCTGGCTGACCGCTCATATCTTGCGCAACGATCACCAGAAATGGCGCATCATGCATCGGAATGAAAGCCTGACTGCCCTCTGGATGCCGCTCGACCATTTCGAGCCGATAGGGCAGGGCGCGGGGCTGGGCGTCGAAAATCGAGATGCCCGCCCGCCCATCTGCGCCGAAATCAAGGCGCGCGCGGTCATGGAACCGCCCGCAAAGGCCTTGATTGATCAATTTGTCAGGCGCGCCTGTCGCGTCCAGCACATCGCCGAAAGGCGCGAAGGCCTGTGCAGTCAGAGGGGCAGTCGTGAGAATCTGTGTCATCGTGGGGTCCTGGCTGCAATCGCTGGTTATTGAGTATTTTCAGCAAGAAAATGGGCTCAGGGCAGAATCTCGCGGAGCCGCAATTCTGCGATGCGCTCGACCTGTGCACAGGCAGTGGTGAATTCCGTAGCGCTGTCATTGTCCAGCCGGTCCTGAAAGGCTTGCAGGATGCTGGCCTTGGTATTGTCGCGCACAGCGATGATGAAGGGAAAGCCGTGCTTTTCGACATAACCCGTGTTCAGGCGCTGGAAGCATGCGCGCTCGTCATCGGTCAGGGCATCCAGCCCGGCGCTCGCCTGTTCGCTGGTTGACTCGGCTGTCAATCGTTTGGCCGCAGCAAGTTTCCCGGCCAGATCCGGATGCGCCCGCAGGACCGCCAGGCGTTGGTCGTGAGGCGCAGTGCGAAACACACGCGCCAGTGCATTGGCAAGCCCGATGGCGCTGTCATGGGCGGGGCCCAGTTCCAGCGCATGCGCGGCTTCTGCGACCCATGGCGAGTGTTCGTAGATACTGCCGAATTTGGTGACGAAAGTGGCACGATCCATGGTGCTTGGCCGGGCGCGGCGCTGATGCGGGTGTGTGGCTGCCCAGTGCTGCGCGATATCTATGCGGCGGGCGAACCACACGCCCTCATGCGCCTGTGCGTGATCAAGGAAGCGCATAAGACCTGCGAGTTTGCCGGGGCGTCCGATCAGGCGGCAATGCAGACCGATCGAGAGCATCTTCGGCTGCCCGGCCGCGCCTTCGGCATAGAGCACATCGAAGGCATCTTTCAGATACTCCTCGAAATCGCGCCCTGTGACCCAGCCCGGAGCTGTGGCAAAGCGCATGTCATTGGCTTCCAGAGTATAGGGCAGGATCAACTGGTCGTGGCTGCCGAATTCCATCCAATGCGGCAGATCATCGTCATAAGTATCTGAGATCCACTCAAACTGCCCGGTTTCTGCTGCCAGTCGCACAGTATTGACCGAACAGCGCCCTGTATACCATCCGCGCGGCGGGTTGCCCACGACTTCGGTATGCAGGCGGATCGCCTCTGCGATGGCCGCGCGTTCTTCATCCTCGGGCATGTCGCGATGTTCGACCCATTTCAGCCCATGGCTTGCGATTTCCCAATCGGCTGCTTTCATCGCGGCGACCTGTTCGGGGCTGCGCGCGAGCGCTGCAGCCACAGCATAGATCGTCAGGGGCAGGCGGCGTTGCGTGAACAGGCGGTGCAACCGCCAGAACCCGGCCCGCGCGCCATAGTCATAGATCGATTCCATGTTCCAATGGCGCATGCCGGGCCAGGGCTGGGCCCCGGGAATATCGGACAGAAACCCTTCCGAGGCCGCGTCGCCATGCAAGAGGCAATTCTCGCCCCCTTCTTCATAATTCAAGACCAGTGAAATCGCGATCCGCGCTCCCTCTGGCCAGGCCGCGTTGGGTGGGTTGCCACCATATCCAGTCAGATTGCGTGGATAGCGTTGCATGGCGGGACCTCCAGCATGGGTAAGGATCATTATTTGATATAGCAGGACAATCTTTTCCGCTTTCAGGGAATTTTTGAAAGACCTGAAGCCGCAGGGTGTGGCGCGGGGCTGGACGTTTCGTCACCAGCGCTGCAAGATCAGGCAAACACGCGCAGGGGAGCACCATGGCAGGATTTCTGACAACCCATGTTCTGGACACAGCGCGCGGTCTGCCTGCTGAAAACCTGGAGATCACACTCTACCGTCTGCATGGGCAAGAGCGGACCGAACTGGCCCGGATGCGCACCAATCATGACGGGCGCACGGACAACCCGATCCTGCCGGCAGCAGATTTCGAGATTGGCACCTATGAGCTGGTCTTTGCTGCAGGGGCGTATCTGCGCGCGACCGGGCAGGATGGGGCAGAGCCTTTGTTTCTGGATCAGATCCCGATCCGCTTCGGTATCAGCGACCCGGACAGTCACTATCACGTGCCGCTTCTGCTGTCGCCTTTCGGCTTCTCGACCTATCGCGGCAGCTGAGACAACGTCTGTTCCGCCGCTTTCAGCGCCGCCTTGATCCGAGTTGCGATGAAATCAGTGAACAGGGCGACCTTTGGGTCGCGCAGGCGGCGATGCGGGGTGAGGGCAGCAAGCGCCACGGGCATCGGCGGGGTGGCCGTGGCAACAGGGCAAAGCGCACCACTTGCCAGATGGTCGGCCACTTCGAAGATCGGCTTCAGGATGATCCCGCGCCCGTCCAGCGCCCAGCCGGTCAGAACATCGCCGTCATCGGATTCGAACGGCCCGGTGATCTTGTAGCGTTGCGGCCCCTCAGGCCCTTGCAAGCTCCATTGAAATTCGCGCGCACCGGGGAAGCGCAGATTCAGGCAGTCATGCTTGTCCTGAACGAGCGCTGCGCCATCCATCGGCATACCGCGTTTCGCGATATATTCTGGTGACGCGCTAAGGATGCGCGGACATTCCGCAATCACGCGCATTTTCAGGGTCGAATCTTCAAGACGACCAAGATGAAAGGCCAGATCCAGCCCTTCTGCGGTCACATCAATGCTGCGATCCGACAAACGCAAGCGCAGTTCGATTTCGGGGTTTTCATCCTTGAACTGCGGCACATGGGGCGCGATCAGACGACGCCCGATACCCAGAGGGGCCGCGACAAACAGCGTCCCGCGTGGCTTGGCTGTGGCATGGCTGAGCGCGGCCTCGGCCTCGGTGACCGCGTCAAGGATTTTCAGCGCCCCATCGTAGAAAAGCTGCCCGTTCGATGTCGGTTGCAGGGAACGTGTCGTGCGATTGAACAGCCGCACGCCCAGATGCTTTTCCAGTTCCGCTACGCGCGCAGAAGCGACAGCCGGGGATGTGCGTTGATCGCGTGCAGCAGCCGACATGCTGCCCAATTCATAGACACGCACGAACATTCGGACATTGCTGAGATAGGCCATCGCGATTTTCAAGCTGCATTTGAAAGTGATCGGTGTTTTCTGGAATTAACAGAAAGCGACTGCCCGGTATAGGGTACGGTCAAACGCATATCGAAAAAGGAGAGCGGCGATGCTGGAACTGGCCGTCTGGGGCGCATGGGCGGAATTTGCTGTGCGCTGGTTGCATGTGGTCACGGCGATTGCCTGGATCGGAGCGAGCTTCTATTTCATCGCCCTCGATCTGGGGTTACGCAAATCCCCATCGCTGGCCCCGGGTGCGAGTGGCGAGGAATGGCAGGTCCATGGCGGCGGCTTCTACCATATCCAGAAATACCTGGTTGCGCCTGACAAGATGCCGGATCATCTGATCTGGCACAAATGGCAGAGCTATTCGACCTGGCTTTCTGGTTTCGTGCTTCTGGTGCTGGTCTATTATCTGGGTGCCGAATTCTACCTGATCGATGCGACAGTCGCGGATCTTGCTGTCTGGCAGGCCGTCGGGATTTCTCTGGCCTCGCTCGGGGTTGGTTGGGTGATCTATGACCAGCTCTGCAAATCCCGCTTTGGCGAGGACAACACGCGGCTGATGGTCCTGCTTTTCGTGCTCTTGGTGATCATGGCCTGGGGCTATACGCAGGTCTTTTCGGGACGGGCTGCCCTGCTGCATCTGGGCGCCTTCACGGCGACGATCATGTCGGCCAATGTATTCTTCATCATCATTCCCAATCAGAAAATCGTCGTGGCTGATCTGAAGGCAGGCCGCACGCCTGACGCGAAATATGGCAAGATCGCCAAGCAGCGCTCGACCCATAACAATTACCTGACATTGCCTGTCCTGTTCCTCATGCTGTCCAACCACTATCCGCTTGCCTTCGCCTCTGAATTCAACTGGCTGATCGCGGGGCTGGTGTTTCTGACTGGCGTGACGATACGGCATTTCTTCAACACGATGCATGCCGGGGGGGGCTATCTCTGGTGGACCTGGGGCGCGACCACCGCGCTCTTCGTGGCGATCATTCTGCTCTCGACACTGGGTCAGCCGCGCACAGATGCGCCCGAAGATCTGGCCACCCTGCCTGCGCAGGTTGCCCGTTTCGTCGAGGACCCGCATTTCGAGGATGCCTATTGGACAGTGGTGGGGCATTGCGCGATGTGCCACGCGCATGACCCGCTCTGGCCGGGTCTGAATTGGGCCCCCAAAGGCATTGTCCTTGAAACAGAAGCGCAAGTGGCCCGTGCGGCGCAGACCATCTATCTGCAATCGGGTATCAGCCATGCCATGCCTCCGGGCAGTACAGTGCTGATGGATGATGTGGCCCGCGCAGAGATCATCCGCTGGTATCGCAGCGCCACAGGGTCCTGATTTCATTCTTGTTCAAATATCCTGGGGGAGTCCCGCTTAAGCGGGACGGGGGCGAAGCCCCCCAGGAAAAAACCAACCCCGCCTGAAAAGGCGGGGCTTTCGTGCATGCTGTCCGGTTGGTGTCAGCCGATTGCGGCCTGTTTCACTTCATCATCGATGAAGGGTACGTATTGCGCAAAATTCTCGGCAAACATGCTCACAAGCTTGGCGGCCTGCCGATCATAGGCCGCGCTATCTTGCCAGGTGCGGCGCGGATCCAGCAGCACATCAGCGACGCCAGGAACCGAGACTGGCACATCAAAGCCGAAATTCGGATCACGCCGGAAGTCCACATTGCGCAGTGAGCCGTCAAGCGCAGCTGTCAGCAATGCGCGTGTGGCCTTGATCGGCATCCGCGATCCTGTGCCATAGGCACCACCGGTCCAGCCTGTATTGACCAGCCAGCATTCCGACCCGAATTGCGCGATCTTTTCTTGCAGCAATTTCCCATAGACTTCGGGTCTGCGGGGCATGAAGGGCGCACCGAAGCAGGTCGAGAATGTCGGCTGCGGTTCGGTCACACCTTGCTCGGTCCCGGCCACTTTCGACGTGAATCCTGACAGGAAGTGATACATGGCCTGGGCAGGCGTGAGCCGCGCAATCGGCGGCAGCACCCCAAAGGCATCACAGGTCAGCATGATGATATTCTTCGGCACGCCGCCCAGCGATGTCGTCGAGGCATTGGAAATGGCGTCCAGCGGATAGGCGACGCGTGTATTCGCAGTCAGACTGTCATCGCTGAAATCCAGCTCCAGCGTATCTGGATCATAGATCATGTTCTCCACAACCGACCCGAAGCGATGCGTCGTGGCATAGATCTCGGGTTCGGCTTCAGGATCCAGATTGATCGTCTTGGCATAGCAGCCACCTTCGAAATTGAAGACGCCCGTATCTGACCAACCATGTTCGTCATCACCGATCAGCATGCGGGACGGGCAAGCCGACAAAGTGGTTTTGCCTGTCCCGGATAAGCCGAAGAATACAGCCGACTCTTCCGGGTCATCCATGGCGTGATTGGCCGAGCAATGCATCGGCATCACGCCCTTCTCGGGCAGGATGTAGTTCAGCAAGGTGAACACGGATTTCTTGTTCTCACCCGCATAGGCCGTGTTGGCGATCAGAATGACCTTCTTTGTCAGGTTCAGCGCGATCACGGTTTCCGAGCGGCAACCATGCCGGGCCGGGTCGGCCTTGAAGCTCGGGCAGTTGATGATCGTGAATTCCGGTTCGAAATGCGCCAGCTCTTCCGCGGCCGGGCGCCGCAGCATATGGCGAATGAACAATCCGTGCCATGCGAGTTCGGTGACGACCCGGACGTCCAGACGATGGGCCGGATCGGCACCACCGAACAGATCCTGCACAAAGACGTCACGACCTTGCAGATGTGCCAACATGTCGTCATGGAGCCTGTCAAATGCGGCCACGTCCATCGGCGCATTGTTTTCCCACCAGATGGTGTCTTCAACGTCCTGGCTGCTCCGCACCACGAATTTGTCCTTGGGCGAGCGCCCAGTATGCGACCCGGTCGAAGCCAGGAATGCACCGCCCAGACCCAACCGGCCTTCGCCACGTTGCAAAGCCTGTTCGATCAAAGCAGGTTCGAGTAAGTTGTAGTAGGCTTTGGAAATGCCCACAATGCCTTGATCTTCCAAGCGTTTGTTTGGGTTGACACGGGGTGTGGTCATTGTGGCGGCTCCATTTCGCACAAAATCGACGACAAAAGCGCATAGCCGAGACATCGTCTGCGCGCGCCTTCTATGTAAGGTGCTATAACACCAGCATTGTGGCGAAGCATAGGCGGCATTGTCGCAGTTAGCGCAATCAGGCGGACGTTAGCGCAACATAAAGGAGTTTGGGCTCAAGCTAGTGGCAGGTGTTGCCAATTCGCACAGGACGGGGCGAATCGTTTCGGAAAGCTGGCAAAAAAGCGTTTTTTGTTGCGCGATGCACAGAGTTGGGCGATTGTATGACAAAATCAAGGCAGAATTGCCACATAGAGCAGACATGAAGGGCAGGCCGATGTCAAAAATCGCACTGGTTGATGATGACCGTAATATCCTAACATCCGTGTCAATTTGCCTTGAAGCAGAAGGCTTCGAGGTGGACACTTATAATGACGGACAGGCCGCGCTTGACGCCTTCAACCGCCGCATGCCCGACATGGCCGTGCTGGACATGAAGATGCCGCGCATGGACGGGATGGAATTGTTGCAGCGCCTGCGTCAGAAAACGCAGATGCCGATCATTTTCCTGACCTCGAAGGATGATGAGATCGACGAAGTGCTCGGGCTTCGGATGGGGGCAGATGACTATGTCAAGAAGCCCTTCTCGCAGCGCCTGCTGGTTGAACGCATCCGGGCCTTGCTGCGCCGCAAGGAAGCCATCGAAGCCGGCCCCGAAGCCGGCGACGAAGCAAAAGTGCTTGTGCGCGGCAATCTGCAGATGGACCCGCTGCGCCATCAGGTGAAGTGGAAAGACCAGGATGTCACTCTGACAGTCACAGAGTTCCTGTTGCTGCAAGCGCTCGCACAGCGGCCGGGCGTGGTGAAATCGCGGGACCAGCTGATGGATGTCGCCTATGAGGATCAGGTCTATGTCGATGACCGCACAATCGACAGCCATATCAAGCGTTTGCGCAAGAAAATGCGCAGTGTTGATGAAGAATTCTCCTCAATAGAAACACTTTACGGGATCGGTTACAAATATAACGAGGCATAAGTCGAAGGCCATCGGGGGGACAACCTGGCCGATAAAGAGCGGGAGCGAAGGTGCAGACTGAGGCAACAGCGTCCAGAACCGACATCGTTCTCGGGGATGACTGGGTCGGACCCGGTGACGCGGTCGAGAAAGAAGTGCGCGCGACCCGCGCACGCCGCGGGTTATGGAGCATATCCAGCTCGCCGCTGGCGCGAAAGATTGCCTTGTTCAACCTTGTCGCACTGGTCATCCTGATTGTCGGAATTCTGTTCACGAACCCGTTTCGCGACTCACTGCTGTCCCAACAGGAAGACATGTTGGGAACAAATGTTCAGATCATAGCGCGGACGGTTAGTGCTGCGGATGATCTGCCTCGCACATATGACGCCTTGCAAATGTCTCTGGGTATTGATCAGCGCTTCGAATTGCTGTTTATCAATGCCGAGGGTCGGTTGAGCGCGCGTATTCGCGGGACCGAGGCGATCAGTTCTGCCGCCGGGCCGGAACGATCCACACCGATCAGTGATATCCTGCGTCGAATATGGCTTGTACTGACCGCGATCACGCCGATTGACCGCGGTGAGCCGGAGGCGCGCGATTTCCTGAGCATCGCGCAGATCATGTTCGAGCAGAATATGACGGGCGAAACGGCAAGCCACACCTTCAAGGACGGCACGCATGCGATGTGGCTTGCGGCCAGTGCCCCGGTCTATCAGGGCGATGACTTTGCCGGTGCTGTGTTCCTGCGGCGCGACTCGGCAGATACTGCGCAACTCATGCGCCAGGAACGCGAACAGGTGTTTCAGTTCTTTCTGATAGCGGTGCTGGTCTCGATCGGGCTGAGTTTCGTTCTGGCGTCGACCATTGCCAATCCGCTGGCAGATCTGGCCATGGCAGCAGAACTGGGAAAGCGTCGCGATGCGCGCAAAAGCCAACCGGGCGCGCGTGTGCGCATTCCGGATCTGACGGGTCGGCCCGATGAGATTGGCGATCTGTCGCGCGCCATGCGCGGGATCGTCACTGCGCTCTATGACCGGGTCGAAGCGAATGAACAATTCGCGGCGGATGTGGCGCATGAGATCAAGAACCCGCTGGCCTCGCTCCGCTCTGCTGTAGGCAGCTTGCGCATGGCCAAACGCCCCGATCAGATCCAGCGCTTGCTGGAAGTTATCGAGCATGATGTGCGCAGGCTTGACCGGCTTGTGTCGGACACGTCCAACGCGTCGCGTCTGGATGCAGAACTGGTCAAGGAAGAACAAGAAGAATTCGATCTTGTTGTGCTGCTTGAAAATCTGTGTCTGCACCTGTCTCAGGAAGCCTCTGAAAAAGGCGTCGAATTCATCAAGATGCTGCCCGAGGAACCGATTCTGGTCACGGGTCTGGAAAGCCGGCTTGCGCAGGTTTTCGTCAATCTGATTTCCAATGCGATTTCCTTTTGTGAAGAAGGAGATGCAGTGCGCGTCTGGGCGCGGTGTCGTCACGACCGGGTGCTGATCGTGGTCGAAGATACGGGGCCTGGCATCCCGGATAATGCGTTGAAGAAAGTCTTCAAACGCTTCTATTCCGAGCGGCCGGTACAGCAATTCGGCAATCACTCTGGTCTGGGTCTGGCGATCTCGAAACAGATCATTGAAGCGCATCGCGGGGTCATCTGGGCCGAAAATATCCGCCCTGCGGATGCAGAACCAGACAGCGCACCCCACGGGGCGCGCTTTGTCGTCGGTCTGCCCCTGTGAGTGCAGCGCAGGATTGTACCCGCATGCATGCTTCTGCTGTCGCTTTCGGCTCGGAAGGACGCAACTCAGAGAGCAAATGGTCCGGCGTGCTGATCCTCGGGCGTTCCGGGTCGGGCAAGTCGGAACTCGCGCTCGAACTGATTGCACTCGGGGCGCATCTGGTGGCAGATGATCAGACTGAGTTGAATCGCGAGGGCAGGACGCTGTGGCTCAGGCCCCCGGAACAGATCAAGGGCATGATTGAACTGCGACGGGTCGGGATTTTGCGCGCATCAGCGTTGGATCGCGCGCCTCTTGCGCTGGTCGTCGATCTTGACGCAACCGAAACTGCGCGCTTGCCGCAACAGCATTGGATCGAGCTGTCAGGATTAGCCTTTCCGCTTTTGAAAAACGCGCCTGGCCGCGCTTTTGCCATTGGACTGAAACACTATCTTCTGGCCCGTCCATGGCGCGACGAGGAGGGCTTGCATGCACCCGCCCCGAAACACGTCTGACGCAGATGAAACTGCACGCCTTGTCCTGCTGACGGGACCTTCGGGCGCTGGCCGCAGCACGGCCCTGCGCGCGTTGGAAGATATCGGCTTCGAAGCCATCGACAATATGCCGATCAGTCTGGTCTCGCGGCTGGTCTCTGAACCGCTTGACCAGCCGCTGGCCCTGGTGCTTGATCCGCGCAATCGCGATTTTGCCGTGAACACGCTTTTGTCGCTGGTTGCAGAACTTGCTGCTTCGCCACGGTTCGATTTCGATCTGGTCTATCTGGATTGTTCTGTCGCCAAACTGATCCAACGCTATTCCGAGACCCGGCGGCGCCATCCGCTTAGCCCGGATGGATTGGCGCGCGAAGGGATCGAGTTGGAGGCCCGTCTGCTGGAACCAGTAAGATTGCGCGCGGGCACATTGATCGAAACTGATGGGCTGACCCCGCATGATTTGCGCGCGCGGATACAGGAACTGTTTGCGCCCAAGGGCGCGCAACCCATGCGCGTCCATGTCGAATCCTTTTCCTACAAGCGCGGCATTCCGGCGGGGGTTGATCTGGTGTTTGATTGCCGCTTTCTGAACAATCCGCATTGGCAACCACAGCTGCGGGCCCTGGACGGGCGCGACCCCGATGTGGTTTCATATGTCGAAGCAGACCCTCGGTTTTCCGGCTTTTTCCAGCGGGTGCACGATCTGGTTGACTCCTTGCTGCCGGAATTCGCGCAAGAAGGAAAGACGCAACTGACCATCGGTTTTGGGTGTACGGGCGGGCAACACAGATCAGTGGCCACAGCCGAAAAGCTGTCGAATGCGCTTGCACAGGCCGGTTGGCATGTGTCTAAACGACACAGAGAGCTTGAACGTATCGCGGCGCAGGCCGCAACAGCAAAGAGTGAATAGGCCGTCTCGTGATCGGGATCGTGATCGTTGCCCATGGTGGTCTGGCGCGCGAATATCTCGCAGCCATCGAGCATGTAATCGGCAAACAAACCGGTATTGCGGCCATCGCAATTGAATATGACCATGACCGCGCAGCCAAACAGGCCGAGATTGCAGCGGCGGCGCAAGCCGTTGATGCAGGGTCCGGCGTGGTTGTCGTAACGGACATGTTCGGGGGATCGCCGTCGAACCTGTCAATGCCCGCTTGCGCAGGGCCAGAGCGCCGCATCCTTTATGGGGCAAATCTGCCGATGCTCATCAAGCTGGCGAAGTCACGCAGCATGCGCCTGGAAGAGGCCACGACAGTCGCTCTTGAGGCCGGGCGCAAATATATCAATGCGATAGATATCGGGCCATGAGCCTGTTGCAGGGATGAACATGACGGAAATCGAATTGCAGATCATCAACGAAAAGGGCCTTCATGCCCGCGCCTCGGCGAAATTTGTAGAGACCGTGGAAGCGCATGATGCAACGGCCGAAGTGATGAAAGACGGCATGAGCGTTCCCGGCGACTCGATCATGGGTCTGTTGATGCTGGCCGCATCGCGTGGCAGTTCGATCAAGGTCAGGATTACAGGGGCGCAATCGGATGAGCTGGCGCAGGCCTTGTGCGCCTTGGTCGAAGATCGGTTCGGCGAGGGGATGTAAGGCGCTGAGGCCCGCCTGAAAGCGGTGCCAGATCAAGGCAGTCACCCGCAGGACGGGAAACGAAAATTCCTGTTGCGGTGTCGCTGCACGCTCAGTTCTTTTCGGGCGCAGGATCGGGTGGGGTACAGCCCGCTGCATCATCAGCGCCCAGTTTCGGGGCAGGACGGCTGGGTAGCTCTGGATGCCGGGAAAACCTGAATGGCGCGCGCACGCCCTGCAGACCGTCCATATCCAGCCGCAACCCGCGCGCGATGACCTGTGGATCGGCAAACACGTCTTGCATGTCCTGGATCGGCCCTGCCGGGACCCCCGCATTCTCGCAGGCATGCAGAAGCGCAGCGCTCTGCCATTGTTGTGTCTTGGCCGTGATCTGGTCCGACAGGGCCGCGCGATGGTGCACGCGCGCGGCATTATCCGCATAGTCTGGCTGCGCGCAGAGCGAGTCCAGCCCCAGAATGGCGCATAAGCGCTGAAACTGCGCCTCATTGCCTGTTGCAATGATGATATGCCCATCCGCGCAAGGCACGGTCTGATATGGAGCAAGATTGGGGTGGAAATTCCCCAGACGCTGCGGGGCCTGCCCTGTTGCAAGGTAATTCATCGCCTGATTGGCCATCAGCGCCACAGCCGAGTCCATCAGTGCCATGTCGATATGCTGCCCCAGCCCAGTGCGGCCGCGTTCATGCAGCGCTGCAAGGATCGCTGTGCTGGCATAGATGCCGGTGACAATATCAGTCACCGCAACACCGACTTTATGCGGCGCGCCGTCCTGCGGTCCGGTCACGGACATCAGACCGGACATGCCTTGAATGATGTAATCATAGCCTGCGCGATGCGCATAGGGCCCGGTCTGGCCGAAACCTGTGATCGAGCAGTAAATCAGCCTTGGGTTCAGAGAAGCGAGGCTTGCATAATCCAGCCCGTATTTCGCCAGCCCGCCAAGTTTGAAATTCTCGATCAGAACATCGGCATCTGCCACTAGGCTTCGGGTTTTCGTCTGACCCTCGGGGGTTCGGAAATCGGCGATGACCGAGGCTTTCCCGCGATTGGTGGCGTGGAAATAGGCGGCATCCTGCGACCCGTCTTCGCGGGTGACAAAAGGTGGCCCCCAGCGGCGCGTGTCGTCCCCTGCGGGCGATTCCACCTTGATCACTGTGGCGCCCAGATCAGCCAGAGTTTGCCCGGCCCATGGCCCGGCTAGAATACGCGCCAATTCGATGATGCGGATCCCTTCCAGCGGACCGGGCATCGGCCTTAGCTGTCCAGCTTTTCGTTCAGGACGCGCTCGAATTCGGCAAAGGACATATTCGAGAAGAGCTGGCCATTGATCACGAAGCTGGGCGTCGAGCGGATCCCGTAGCGCTCGGCATTGGCCTGATAGAATTCGGTCAGCTCCAGAGCTTTGTCTGCATCTTCCAGACAGGCATTGACCTCGTCATTGCTCATGCCCGCCTGACGGCCCAGACGCCGCAGATTTTCGGCCACGACAGCAGGATCACTGGCGCCCGCCCAGTTGCTCTGGGTCTCATAGATCAGCTCGACCATGCCGTGATACCGCGTGCCGCCCCCACAGCGGGCCACCATCCCGGCCCAAAGACCGAAGCGGTCGAAATAGACTTCGCGCTTCAGAAACAGGATCTTGTCAGTGTCGATGAAGTTTTCCTTGATCTGCTGAAATGCGCCCTGATTGAAAGTGGCGCAATGCGGGCAGGTGAAAGAGGAATATTCCACCACAACGACCGGGGCATCGGGATTGCCAAGCGGGAAATCCAGCGGATGGATTTCAGTGAGCTGACCTGCAGGGGTGCTGGCCGCAGCCATCGGTGTCGGCGCGCTCTGGGTCATATACCACCAGCCACCGGCACCAGCAGCCAGAGCAATGGCCAGCGCGGGCAGGATCATCTTGTTCATTATCAGCTTCCTTTATTCGGGTCCGCTTTCGATAGGACATTGCAGGCCAGACGTTCAAGCGCGGCGCGCAGCCCTTCATCCTGCACAGGGGCCGCTGTGTCGCGCGCTTGCGCCTGTATCCGGGGTGACAGCGCGCGGGGGGCAGGGGGCTTCGGGGCGTCAAACTGCGCCTGACCCTCGGTAAAACCTGTTGGGGCAGTCTGCGTCAAGGTGATGCGCGCAATCGCATTATAGCCGTAACAGGCATTCACCCGTTCCCGAAGCGCAGGCAGTTGCATTTGCAGCATCGGCCCGGCAGCCCCTGTGGTCAGAAGGGTCAATGTCCCGCCCAGCCCGCCTTTGCCATAGCCCACTTTCACCGGGCGGCATTGCGCGGCGATGTCGGGTCCGGCGATCTCGGTCCAATGTGTCAGCAGGCGCGAAATCGCAAAGCCCCGCGCTTCACCGGCCTTGCGGATACGCGACTCCAACAGCTTCGAGGCAGCCTCGAAACCGCGTGTCCGGCGGGGCAGGGGGGCAAAGGGCTTTGCCATTGCGCTTGCATTCATCCTTGCAGTCTGATGCCCAGAGTTTACCTTTTGACGCGCGCTTGGCCAGAGGGGCGTGCCAAATTCTACAAGACGAGGGCGTCAAACATGCGTGACGCAGCAGCACAGACCGTCGTGCCGATCCTGCTGGACTGGTACGACCGCCATGCGCGGGACCTGCCTTGGCGTGTGCCACCGGGCAGTCCCGAACAGCCCGATCCCTATCGCATCTGGCTTTCGGAAGTGATGTTGCAGCAAACAACTGTTGCGGCTGTGAAAGCGTATTTCGACCGTTTCACCACGCGCTGGCCGACTGTCACGGCACTTGCCGACGCGCAGGACGCCGATGTGATGGCCGAATGGGCGGGGCTTGGCTACTACGCGCGCGCGCGAAACCTGTTGAAATGCGCGCGCGCAGTGGCCGCACAAGGCGGCTTCCCGCGCGACCGTGCCGGGCTGCAAGCCTTGCCGGGCATTGGCCCCTATACCTCGGCCGCGATTGCGGCGATTGCCTTTGATCAGCCGGAAGTGGTGGTCGATGGCAATGTCGAGCGCGTGATGGCGCGGCTTTTTGATGAACATACGCCCCTGCCTGCGGCCAAACCTGTGTTGACTGAGCTGGCCGCAGGTCTGACACCCTTGCAGCGGCCCGGAGATTACGCGCAGGCCGTGATGGATCTGGGAGCGACGATCTGCACCCCGCGCAATCCCGCTTGCGGCATTTGCCCTCTGATGGACCATTGTGCTGCGCGACGGGCAGGCACAGCCGCTGCGCTGCCGCGCAAGACCCGAAAACCCGCCAAGCCGATCCGTTTCGGGATCGCCTATCTGGGCCAGCGTGTCGATGGGGCCTGGTTGATGGAGCGTCGCCCGGAGCGCGGACTTTTGGGCGGGATGCTGGGCTGGCCCGGCAGTGACTGGCGCGAGGCCCCCGCGACCGAGGCCCCGCCACTGCGCGCCCGCTGGCATCCTGTCCCCGGCGAAGTGCGACACACATTCACCCACTTCCACCTGCGCCTTGCCCTGCGTGTGGCCCGATTGCCGATGGAGGCGCCGGGTGATTTCATTGCGCCGGACAGCTTCGATCCACGCAGTCTTGCCACAGTGATGCGCAAGGCCCATGCTCTGGGCGCAGACCATCTGAAAGGACTCGAAGCCCCATGACCCAAGACCCTACCCAGGATTTAAGCGCGACCGATCACTATGTGCTGACCCATACCATGCTGCGTATCAAGGACCCAGATCGCGCGCTCGGCTTCTATCAGGATGTGCTGGGCTTCCGGCTGATCACGCAGCTTGATTTCCCAGAGGCGAAATTCTCGCTTTATTTCCTGCAACCGCGGGGCCATGCGGATTGTGCAGATGGCTCTGTCGCGCAAAGTTTCAGCCGCGCAGGGCTTCTGGAACTGACCCATAACTGGGGCACCGAGACCAGCGAGACCGGGATGCATTCGGGCAATTCGGACCCCAAGGGTTTTGGCCATATCTGCATTGCTGTGCCCGACATTGAAGCGGCCTGTGCAAGGTTCGACGCAATGGGAGTGCGTTTTCAGAAGCGGCTGGGCGAGGGCGGCATGAAAGAGATTGCCTTCATCCTCGACCCGGATGGTTACTGGATCGAAATTGTGCAGCCTTCGCTGATGGAAGGGCTGGTCGGCCAGAACAAGGTGTAACTCTGTCGCAGCGGTGCGGGGCTGTCAGGCTGCGGATTTTGCGTTATATTCCGGCGGGTTGAGGATAATGGACGAACTATCGTGACACCAGAGCAATTCCGCCGTTTCAGCGCTGCTGTCCCTTTCTGGGTCAGCTTGGGCTTTGTGCCGCTGGTCTGGCTTGCGGCCTTCTGGGGTGGCTGGTGGTTCATGCTGCCTGTGGCCTATGGCTGGTGGGCCTTCACGCTGATCGATTTCATCACTGGGCTGAATACCGAAAACCCGGATGTCGAAACCCCGGTCAGGGATCTGTTCTGGTATCGTCTGATCACGCTGATCTGGTTTCCGATCCAGGCTGTGACCATTTTCGGCGTGCTCTGGGTGCTAGCCCAAGGCGCGCTGCCCTGGTGGGAACAGCTGGGCGTGGTCTTTGGTCTGGGCGTGATGACCGGGGTCATCGGGATCGTCTATGCGCATGAATTGCTGCACCAGAAAACCGCGATCGAGCGCTGGTTGGCGGATCTTCTTCTGGCCTCGGTGCTGTATTCGCATTTCCGCTCAGAACATCTGCTGGTCCATCATCGCTATGTTGGCACGCCCCGCGATCCTGTGACCGCACGCTATAATGAGGGATTCATCAGCTATTTCTGCCGTGTGCTGCGCGACTGCCCGCCTTCGGCCTTTCGTGCCGAAGCTGCGATGTTGAAACGCAAGGGCCTGCCATGGTGGCACCATTCCAACCCGTTCTGGCGTTTCGCCACGTTGCAAGGCGCGATGCTCGCGCTTGCCGCGCTGATCGGTGGCGGGTGGGGCGTGGTCCTGTTCGTGGTGCAGGCCACGACGGCCTTCTGGCACCTTGAGCTGACAAATTACATCGAGCATTACGGCCTGACCCGGCGTTATCTGGGTGATGGGAAATACGAGCCAGTGCGCCCGCATCACAGTTGGAACGCGTCCCATGCGGCCTCGAACTGGCTGATGATCAACTTGCAGCGCCATTCCGACCATCATTACAAACCCGAGCGCCGCTTCCCGCTTTTGCAGACCTATGACGCGACGGCGGCCCCGCAACTGCCCTATGGCTACCCGGCGCTGACCACATTGGCGATGTGCCCCCCGCTGTTTCGGCGCTACATGAATCCCAAGGTCAAAGCCTGGCGCAAGCAATTCTACCCGGATATCGAAGATTGGTCAGACTACACCAATCACGCCACGCCCTGGCCCCGCGGCGCATCTTGAGAGAACGGTATAGCGCGCTATCTCTCGTCATATGAAGCAGACAGAAATTCTCTATAATGGTCGCTGCCCGATCTGTTCGGCCGAAATCGTGCACTATCGCAAACAGGCCGAAGCCACCAAGGCGGCACTACGCTTTACCGATTTGCATGATGCCGACCTATCAGAATGGCAGCTGAGCGCAGAACAGGCCACGCGCCGCCTGCATGCGCGCCATAACGGGCAGATCATCTCGGGCTTCCCGGCCTTCCTGATCCTTTGGCAGCACTTGCCGCGCATGCGCTGGCTTGCGCGCCTGCTTTCGTTGCCCGTGTTGCGCCAGATTGCAGAGATCGGATATAACCACCTTGCAGCCCCAGCGCTCTACGCGCTTCATAAGCGCAGAGAAGCCAAAGCGGCCTGATTTCATCCTTGTTCAAATATCCTGGGGGGAATTTGGCGCAGCCAAAGGGGGGCGAAGCCCCCTGACCCGCTCAAACAAATTGCTCGCGGATCAAGCGTTCATCCAGCCCATGGCCTGGATCAAACAACAGCTTATGCGCGATGTCCCGCACTGATTCGACATCGACCCGCACAACATTGCGCACAGAACGGCTATCAGCATCGGCCATGACCGGCCGCAGATCCGGGTCCATCACGTCAAAGCGCACGCGCGACGCTTTCGGCAGGATCGCGCCGCGCCAGCGCCGGGGGCGGAAGGCCGCGACCGGTGTCAGAGCCAGCACATCAGAGCCGATGGGCAGGATCGGTCCATGCGCGGAATAGTTATAGGCGGTCGATCCGGCCGGGGTGCTGATCATCGCACCGTCACAGACCAATTCATCCATCCGTTGCCGCCCATCAATGATGATCCGCAGCTTTGCCGCCTGTGCCCCCTGCCGCAGCAATGAGACCTCATTGATCGCCAGTGCTTCCGACACAGTCCCGTCGCTGCGCATGGCGCGCATCCGCAGCGGGTTGAGGACCGCCATCTCGGCAGCGGCAAGCCTTTCGCGCAGTCCTTCAGCCTGCCATGCATTCATCAGGAAGCCGACTGTGCCGCGATTCATGCCGTAAACAGGCGTGTCCAGATGCTGCGTGGCATGCAGGGTCTGCAGCATGAACCCATCCCCACCCAGTGCAATGATGATCTCTGCCTCATGCACCGGGACAGGATTGATCTGCCGCGACAGAACCGCGAGCGCTGCCTGCGCATTGGGCGCAGAGCTGGCCAGCAGAGCGAGTTTTTGCGGCATGGGGCGGGCCTCCGGTTCGGTCCTGCCCTTTCTGGATCTGTGCGCGAAGCTTGGCAAGCGTGTTCCGATGGGCAACAGTTTGTGCGGATCAGGATCATCTTGACCGTCTCAGGTCGCAGTGCAGCATGAATGCGGCGCAATGAAGCCTTTGCCTGACCGGTGTGATGGGCTAAATGGTGCCCATAACAAATCTGCGACCCTGGGGGCCCGATATGGATCAGACTGCACGCGATACTGGTTTCTTCACGGAAACGGTCGAGGACCGTGACCCCGAACTTTTCGCGGCCATGCGCGCCGAACTGGGCCGTCAGCGCGATGAGATCGAATTGATCGCCTCTGAGAATATCGTGTCCAAGGCGGTCATGGACGCGCAAGGGTCTGTCCTGACCAATAAATATGCCGAAGGCTATCCGGGGCGGCGCTACTATGGCGGCTGCCAATATGTCGATATCGCCGAGAATCTGGCCATTGCGCGGGCTTGCGACTTGTTTGGCTGCCGCTTTGCCAATGTGCAGCCAAATTCCGGCAGTCAGGCCAATCAGGGCGTGTTCACAGCGCTGCTGAAACCCGGCGACACGATCCTTGGCATGTCGCTGGATGCAGGCGGCCATCTGACCCATGGCGCCAAACCCAATCAGTCGGGCAAATGGTTCAACGCGATGCAATATGGTGTGCGCGAGGCGGATCTGCAGATTGATTATGACCAGATCGCGGCGCTGGCTGTCGAACACCATCCCAAGATGCTGATCGCCGGGGGCTCGGCCATTCCGCGCATCATCGATTTCGCCCGCATGCGCGAAATTGCCGATAGCGTAGGTGCCTATCTGCTGGTCGATATGGCGCATTTTGCCGGGCTTGTGGCGGCCGGGCTTTATCCTTCGCCTTTCCCGCATGCCCATGTTGCGACCACGACGACCCACAAGACCCTGCGCGGCCCGCGTGGCGGCATGATCCTGACCAATGACGAGGCCATCGCGAAAAAGGTCAATTCCGCGATTTTCCCCGGCATCCAGGGCGGGCCGCTGATGCATGTGATCGCCGCAAAGGCGGTCGCCTTTGGTGAAGCCCTGCGCCCGGGTTTCCGTGACTATCAGAAACAGGTGATCGCGAATGCGCAAGCGATGGCGGATCAGCTGGAAAAAGGCGGGCTTGCGACTGTAACGGGGGGGACGGATACGCATCTTTTGCTGGTCGATCTGCGCCCCAAGGGCGTGAAGGGCAATGCGACCGAAAAGGCGCTGGGCCGCGCACATATCACCTGCAACAAGAATGGGATCCCGTTTGATACCGAAAGCCCGATGATCACCAGTGGCATCCGGCTCGGCACACCCGCAGGCACGACGCGCGGTTTCGCCGAGCCCGAGTTCCGCCAGATCGCGGATTGGATCGTGACGGTCGTTGATGGTCTGGCAGCGCATGGTGAGGACGGCAATGCCGCTGTCGAAGCGCAAGTGAAAGCGGAAGTGGCGGCACTTTGCGCGCGCTTTCCGATCTATCCCGAACTCTGAGCCGGGTGGAATTGCGGAGAAGGAGAGAGGGGGCTGTCTGCCCCC
>SKSL01000271.1 GCA_007123015.1 Natronohydrobacter sp.
CACCACATCCTGCGCAGTGATCCCGGTCGCCATGACCTGCGCTTTCGCAGCTTCGGTATCATCTTCGGCGCCTTCAACGGCCTCGCTCAAGGCGCGCGGGCCGCCTGCGATCAGATAGGTCGCGCGCGCCTCGGGCCAGTTGAAGGTTGGCCCCAGTTCCGTGCCATCCTGCACAGCTATGCGAATCGACGTGCCCGCCCCGGCATAGACCAGACGCCCGCCTGCGCGCAGACGTGGCAAAGCGGCCTCGACCACCTGCGCCAGCACTGGCAAGGCAGGGCCAATGCTGGCGAGAGCGGCGATCTGGCTTTCCCAGATCGCGCGCAAGGCAGTCAGGCTGTCCCATTGATCAAGCGCCCGGTAGCGCGGATCGGCGTCTTCGGTCATCGGATACCCCCTTGCGGCTGCAGGCTTTGCCTCTAGCCCAGCTGCACGCCAACAGAAACCGCTTTTCTTTCGCGTGCCAGTCTGGATGATCTGTCGGCAAAAGGGGGCGCGATGCTGGTCTATATCGGTGTGGATGGCGGCGGCACAGGCTGCCGCGCGCAGGCAGAACTGCAAGATGGACGGCGCACGCAGGTCATGCAGGGCAGTGCGGCAAATGTCGCGACAGATCTTGCGGCCAGTGCGCAGACGATCACAATGCTGCTGCACGAGGTGACGGCGCAGGCGCAGACATTGGTCCCCGAGGCGTGCCTCTCGCCCAGGCTCGTGCTGGGGCTGGCCGGTGTCCGCGAAGCGCAGGCCGAAGCGGCGCTGCGCGCGGCCCTGCCCTTTCCGGCTATGGCGGTCCTGGGTGATATCGAGATCGCGCTGGCCGGGGCCTTTGGTCCGCGCGACGGGATCGTGATGGCAGTCGGCACCGGGTCCGTTCTGGCCAGCCAGCGCGGCGGGCAGATGCAGCGGATCGGCGGTCATGGGCTGGTCCTGGGGGATGAGGGCAGCGGCGCATGGTTGGGGCGCGAGGCGCTGCGCCACACGCTGCGCGCGCGCGACGGGCTTGCCCCAGATGGCCCCCTGGTCGCGCAGATCGGACAGCGCTTCGGGTCCCAAGCTGCGATGATCCGTTTCGCGCGCGACGCCCGCCCGGCTGATTTCGCAGCACTCGCACCGCTGGTACTGGCGACCGACAGAGCGCACTGCCCAGCGGCAGGGGCGATTATCGATCAGGGCTGCGACTGGCTGCGGCGGGGGATTGCACGGTTGCAAGGGAACGGTTGCGCCTTGCCTGTGGCGGCCTTGGGCGGGCTGGGGCCTGCGCTTCTGGCGCGGATCATCGCGCAGGGGGGGGCTGCACTGACGCGAGTCGCGCCGGACGGCACAGGGCTTGACGGGGCGCTCTGGCTTGCGCGACAGGGGCGGCAGCACAAGGGACAGGCGACATGATCCGGATATACAGGGCCGCGCAGGTCTTCGATGGCTGGCAACTGCATGAAGAAGCTGCAATCGGGGTCGATGGGGGCCGGATTGCAGGGCTCTACTTGGCGGGAACGCCGCTGCCTGAACAAGCTGAGGTCACAGAACTTGGCCCCGGTCTGATCGCACCCGGTTTTGTCGATCTGCAGGTCAATGGGGGGGATGGCGCGATGATCGGCGCAGCGACGGACCGCGCGCAGATCGCGCGTATCTGCGCCGCGCATCAACGGCTTGGGGCCACGGCCATCCTGCCTACATTGATCAGCGATACGCCGGATGTGACGCGCAAGGTGATCGATGCCGGGATTGCGGCTGCGAAAGACAAAGTGCCGGGATTCGCCGGGCTGCATCTGGAAGGCCCGCATCTGGACCCGGCCCGCAAGGGCGCGCATCGCGCTGATGTGCTGCGCCCGATGGAAGCTGCGGATCTGGACCTGCTCTGCCAAGCCGCGCAATCCCTGCCCGCGCTGATGGTCACGCTCGCCCCCGAAGCGGTCAGCACAGCGCAGATCACCGCTTTGCACAAAGCCGGGGTCATTGTCAGCCTTGGCCATTCCGGCTGCACCGCGGCCACCGCGAACGCGTCGGGGGCGCACTGCGCCACGCATCTTTTCAACGCCATGAGCGGGCTTAGTGCGCGCGATCCGGGGCTGATCGGGGCCGCCCTGACCAGCGATCTGCGCTGCGGGATCATTGCCGATGGGGTGCATGTCGCCCCAGAGGCTTTGCAGATCGCACTGCGCATGAAAGCCGAAGACGCATTGTTTCTGGTCAGCGACGCCATGGCCATGGCAGGCACATCAGACCCCCATTTCCAGCTCGACAACCGCCGTATCCTGCGCCGCGAGGGGCGACTGACGCTTGAAGACGGCACGCTCGCGGGCGCGGATATCACCCTGCCGCAGTCTGTGGCGCATCTGGTGGGTCTGGGCGTGGCCCCGGCCCGCGCATTGGCCATGGCCAGCCGGATCCCGGCGGATGTGATTGGCGCGCAGCATCTTGGCCGCATCCAGCCCGGCGCACGGGCCGACCTGGTGCATCTGGCAGCAGATTTCACGCTCCAGACTGTCTGCATCGCGGGGCATTGGTCCCGGGCGCTTTGACAGCAGCCCTTGCCGCGACTTTGCGAAACGGCTAGATACAGCATCACCTCGGGGTGTCCGGATTGGGCTGAGATATGCATGGCATGAACCCGTTGAACCTGAACCGGTTAAGACCGGCGGAGGAAAGGTCAGGGCCAAGACCCCCGCTTCAATCCGCCTGTCGTGAGAGATGGAGAGAAGCTGATGAGAATTCCCGTTTTCGCGGCAGTGGCAGCACTTACAGTCACCCCCTTGCAGGCCGAAACCCTTGTGGTTCTGGCCCCCGATTATTTCGGCTCTAGCTGGGGCCCCGGCCCCGCGATCAAGGACGGGTTCGAGGCGCGCTGCGATTGCACGCTGGAATTCCGCACGGGCGATGTGCTGCCCCGCCTGATGCTGGATGGCTCGCGGCTTGAGGCCGATGCCGTGATCGGCCTGAACACCGACATGACGCTGCGCGCACGCGAAACCGGGTTGTTTGCGCACCATGCGCAGGATTTGAGCGTGCTGACTGTGCCGGTCGCGTGGGAAGATGACACATTCATCCCCTTCAACTGGGGTTTCACGGCCTGGGTCTACAACAACACGCTGCTTGACGACGCGCCAAGCTCTTTCGCAGAGCTGCTTGAACGTGAAGACCTCAACCTTGTCTGGCAGGACCCGCGCTCGTCGGGATCGGGGCTGGCGCTGATGCTTTGGGTTGATCAGGTTTTCGGTGAGGATGCCGAAGCGGTCTGGCGCAATCTGGCTGCGCGCACTGTGACTGTCACGGCCGGTTGGTCGGAATCCTACGGCATGTTTACCAGTGGCGAGGCCAATATGGTGCTCAGCTACACTACCTCGCCTGCCTATCACATTGTCGCTGAAGAAGATGACAGCATCTCGGCTGCGATTTTCGACGAGGGCCATTACTTCATGGCTGAAGTGGCCGGCGTGCTGGCCAATGCGTCCAACCCCGATCTGGCACGCGATTTCATGGCCTATATCCTGTCGGAAGAGTTCCAGAGCATGATCGCCTTCGTCAACTGGTCCTATCCTTCGGCCCTGCTGCGCGAAGACTGGCCCGCCGAGATGCGCGATCTGCCTTTCCCCGACACGGCCATCTTCCTGGATGAGGTTGAGGCCGAAGCCCGGCGCAGCGCCGCGCTGGACGTGTGGTTGGAAGGCATGACGCGGTGAGCGACCCCGCCCGCCAGGCCCGCGCGCTGGCCCTTCTCTTCGGGGGGCTGGTGGCGGTCTGGCTGGTGATGCTGAATTTCGGTGCGCTGGGGGCCGTGGCCTTTCGCGCCGAAGGGCTGACAGCACTGCGCAACTCTGACTGGGCAGCCGTGCGCTTCACGCTGCTGCAGGCGACACTTTCGGCGGGGCTGTCAGTGGCTCTGGCCATCCCGATTGCCCGCGCGCTGGCCCGGCGGCAGTTCTTCGGGCGCGGGCTGCTGATCACCCTGATGGGCGCGCCCTTTATCCTGCCCACGCTGGTCGCAGTGCTGGGGCTCTTGGCGGTCTTCGGGCGTTCGGGTCTGGTCAATCAGGTCTTCGACATGCTGGGGCTTAGCCGCTTCAACATTTTCGGCCTGCATGGCGTGGTGCTGGCGCATGTGTTCTACAACCTGCCGCTTGCGACCCGCATCCTGCTGCAAGGCTGGGCCGGGATCCCGTCCGAACGGTTCCGGCTGGCCGCAGTGCTAGGTTTCAGCCCGCGCGACACGTTCCGCCAGCTTGAAGCCCCGATGCTGCGCGATCTGGCCCCGGGGGCGTTTCTGGTCATCTTCCTGATCTGCCTGACCAGTTTTTCAGTCGCGCTGACCATGGGCGGCGGCCCGCGCGCGACGACAGTGGAACTGGCGATCTTTCAGGCGTTTCGGTTCGATTTTGACATGGGCCGCGCGGCGATGCTTGCTCTGGTGCAATTCGGGCTGTGCGCTGTCGCAGGTGTGATCGCGTGGCGCGTGGCGCTGCCCTCCAGCTTGGGCGGCGGGTTGGACCGGCCTGTGCAGCGCTTCGATCTGGGCGGGCGCGGCTTGCGGCTGCGGGATGCGGCGCTGATCATGGCGGGGGCGGCTTTTCTGCTGGTGCCGCTCGCCATGGTGGTCCTGCGCGGCGCACCGCATGTCGCAGCTCTGCCGCCCGAGGTCTGGCAGGCCACAGGGCGCTCGCTGATCGTGGCGCTGGGGGCGACTGCGGCTACCATCGCGATGACGCTGGCGCTGGCCCATGCTGTGCTGGCCTTGGGGGGCAAACGCGGCGCGGGTCTGGAATGGCTGGGGCTGGCGGCCCTTGCCGCGTCGCCGCTGGTGATCGGCACGGGGCTGTTTCTGCTGATCCGTCCGCTGGCCAATCCGCGCGATTTCGCACTGCTGGTGACGATGCTGGTCAATGCGGGTATGGCGATGCCTTTCGCGCTGCGGCTGATCCTGCCGGATCTGCGCGCGGAACTGACCACGCAGGGGCGGCTGGCGACCGCGCTTGGGCTGCATGGCTGGGCGCGGCTGCGGATCGTCACTCTGCCTCGGCTGCGCCGTCCCTTGGGATTTGCGGCTGGGCTGACTGCCGCGCTATCGATGGGGGATCTGGGGGTGATCATGCTCTTCGCCGAGCGTGAAGGGGCAACCTTGCCGATGCAGCTTTACCGGCTGATGAATGCCTATCGCCAAGATGACGCCGCAGGGGCCGCCTTGGTATTGCTGGGCGCGAGCCTTGCGCTGTTTGTGGTGTTCGAGCGTTGGGGGCGTGGACGTGCTGGCACTTGAGCATGTGACGAGCACGCAAGGCGATTTCGCACTTGCGGCGCATTGGGCAATCCCGGAGGGCGCTCTGGTGGCCGTGGTCGGCCCTTCGGGCGCAGGCAAATCGACGCTTTTGGGGGCTGTGGCAGGCTTCGTCGCGATCAATGCGGGTCGCGTTCTCTGGCAAGGGCGCGATATCTCGAGGACCAGCCCGTCGCTGCGGCCTGTTTCGATCCTGTTTCAGGACAACAACCTGTTTCCGCATTTGACCGTCTTTGAGAATGTCGCATTGGGCCTGCGCCCGTCGCTGCGCCTGACAGTGGCAGAGCGCCAACGCGTGGAAGGCGCGCTGGCGCGTGTCGGACTGGTGGGGTTGGGCCCGCGCAAACCTGCGCAGCTATCAGGCGGGCAACAAAGCCGCGTAGCGCTCGCCCGGGTCTTGTTGCAGCGCAAACCAGTTATGCTGCTGGACGAACCTTTCGCGGCGCTCGGGCCAGCGCTGCGCAAGGAAATGCTGGCTCTGGTCGCCGAGATCTGCCGCGAGACCAGAGCGACGCTCTTGATGGTCAGCCATGAGTTGCGCGATGCAGAGACGATCGCCGATCAGCTGGTGCTGGTCAGTGACGGCGTGGCCCATGCCCCCGCCCCCACACAGCAAGTGCTTGCCGATCCGTCTGCAGCCCTGCGGAACTATCTGGGGTGAGGTAGGGTGCGTGCTGAGCACGCACCTTACGATCCGAACGGGGTCACTGAAGAGTCTGAGTATTTAAAGCAAGAAAATGTCACGCATGACGGATGTAATAGGCAGTCGCTGTCTCGCGCTCTTCGCTATGCAGAAACTCATGCCCTGACTCAGTGCAAAAATGCGGTACATCCACTACAGTCGCCGGGTCTGTCGCCAGAAGGCAGAGCACCTGACCAGGTTCCATCGATTTCAGCCGCTTGCGTGCCTTGAGCACTGGCAGCGGACATAGCAGCCCGATGGCGTCAAGCTCGACATCGGCCTGCATCAGCGCCGCCTGCCCTGCCGCACCGGCCTCGGGCGCATCAGACCCTCGCGCAGCAACGCAGTCATCGGATGCGTATCATCCCCGCCATATATGTCCAGCAGGCTTTGTAGTGCGGCGCGCTGGTCCTGCCCGTCGGGAAGGCTGAGCGCCCAATCAACAAGGATCGAGCGGCATTCCGCATCCGAAATACCCTCGATCCGGTAACTTTCGCGGATCAGGCCCTTGGGGTCAGTGTCGCGCTGCATCCTTGTCCTCTGTCTGTGGCGCTGCGAGCAGCGTCGTGATGATCTGATCGGCATCTGCGCAGACGTCCTGCAGGCTCTGCGCAAGCATGTCAGGCGTGTCGACCCCGGCAGAGGTCAAGATAAATCTCTGCCCGCCAGAGCCAAGCTCTGCAATATCAGAAATGCGGTCTGCAAGAAGGCGGCCCGTCGCCTGCATTGTCCAGCACAAAAGATAGGCCGCGCGCAAATCGCGCTCCTGATCCTTACTGATCGTGCCAGATTTCACGCCCGCGCTAAACTGTTGCTCAACGCGCCGCGCAGGATGGCCGGAGCGCAGCGCGCAGAATTGCGCCGCCAGTTCGAGATCCATCAAGCGCCCTGGCCCTGCCTTGGCATCCCACAACCCATGGGCAGGTTTGGCCTCGGCCAGCCGCGCGCGCATATCCGCAACATCCTGCGCTATCGCAGCGCCAGAGGACTTCTCGGTCAGAAGCGCGCGGCGAAAAGCCTCGATCCGCGCACCGAGCGCCACTGAACCAGCCACATGGCGCGCGCGGGTCAGCGCCAGATGCTCCCAGGTCCAGGCCTCATTCTGTTGGTAGTGCTCAAAGGCAGTGACCGATGTCGCGACCGGGCCCTGACGTCCTGAGGGGCGCAACCGCATATCGACCTCATAGAGCCGCCCCTCTGCTGTAGGTGCAGAGATCGCAGAGACAAATGCCTTGGTCAGCCGCGCGAAATAGCTGCGCGCGTCGAGCGGGCGGGGGCCTTCGGACTGCTCTCCGGCCTCGGCATCATAGATGATCAGCAGGTCCAGATCAGACGCCGCATTCAACCGCCCCGCGCCCAGCGATCCCATGCCCAGCACCACAGCTCCCTGCCCCGGTGGCGGCCCATGCTTGCGCGCAAACTCGGCAACGACCACAGGCCAGAGCGCGCCCAGCGTGGCCTCTGCCAGCCCGGCATATTCGGACCCGGCCTCGGAGGCATCAATCAGACCGCGCAAATGATGCACGCCCACACGGAAATGCCATTCCCGTGCCCAGACCCGCGCCAAGTCAAGCTGGCGCTCATAGTCGTTCAGACTGGCCAGACGATCTGCCAGGTCCTTTTGCAGTGGCACAGTGCCGGGCCAGGCGCTGAAGAAGCCCCCCCCGATCACCGCATCAAACACGGCAGCATTGCGCGACAGATATGCGGCGAGACGGGGCGCTGTTGCGCAAATATCAACAATCAGATCAATCAACTGGGGATTGGCGTCAAACAGGGAAAAAAGCTGGACCCCTGCGGGCAATCCGCTCAGGAAGCGGTCGAACTGCACCAGCGCAGCATCCGGATCAGCCGCCTTTTGCATCTTGGTCAGGATTTCCGGCCGAACGCGCTTGAAGATCTCCTTGGCGCGACCAGAGCGCAGCGCCGGATAGCTGTGCCAGCCGGCGATCAGGCTCTGGGCGCTCTCGGACAGATCCGGTTCCTCGCAGGCCGGGGTGTCCGGGGCGAAAAACCCTTCAGTCAACTGCGCCACATCCTGCAGGCGTGTTTTCAGGCGCTGCCGGAAGGCGTTGGTATCCGCATCGCCCATGAACCGGGCGATGCGGTCGAAACCGTCTGGCGTTGTGGGCATCTTCTGGGTCTGCGCGTCCTGCACCATTTGCAACCGATGTTCGATCTCGCGGTGCTGGATGTAATGCGCGGTCAGTTTCTCGGCCAGATCCTGCGGCATCCAGCCTTTGGCCGCAAGAGCGGCAAGCCCGTCCACAGTGCGACGGCTGCGCAACTCCGGATCGCGGCCGCCTGCGATCAATTGCCGGGTCTGGGTGAAAAACTCGATCTCGCGGATCCCGCCCTGGCCCAGCTTGATGTCATGCCCATCCAGCGAAAGCGCGCCGCCAAGCCCCTTATGCGCCTTGATCTTCAAGCGCATGTCATGGGCGTCCTGAATGGCTGCGAAATCCAGATGGCGGCGCCAGACAAAGGGGCGCAATGTGTCGAGAAACCGCCAGCCTGCGGCCAGATCGCCCGCACAAGGTCGCGCCTTGATATAAGCCGCCCGCTCCCATGTCCGCCCGACGCTTTCATAATACCGCTCTGCGGCCTCCATCGACAGGCAGACCGGCGTCACGCTGGGATCCGGGCGCAGCCGCAGATCCGTGCGGAAGACATAGCCTTCGGCCGTGTGATCCGACATCAACCCGCAAAGCTTGCGCGTCACGCGGATGAAACTGGCGCGCGCGTCATGGTAGTCGTCCGGGGCGAAGCGGGTTTCATCGAACAGGCAGATCAGGTCGATATCGGACGAGTAATTCAATTCGCGCGCGCCCATCTTGCCCATGGCCAGCACGACCATGCCCGCGCCGCTGGCGGCGTCGTCAGGCGTCATGCCGGGCAGCTTCTTGCGGCGGATTTCCTCTGCGACAAGGGCCGTGAGCGCCACATGGGTTGCGCGGTCTGCCAGATCGCTCAGCGCGCCTGTGACCTGATCGAGGGTCCAGACGCCCCCCAGATCCGCCAATGCGGCCAGCAGGGCCACGCGGCGCTTGGCTTGTCGCAGGCGCGCGGAAAGCTCTGACAGGGGCACATCATTCAAAGCAGCCAGTTCCCGGTCCACACTCTCTTGCGGATCGCAGGTCAGCGCGACGCTGGTCCAATCCTGCTCACGGGCCATGAGGGTGCGTAAATAGGGGCTGCACCCGGCGGCCCCTGCAATCAAATCCGAGAGATCAGACGCAAGGTCGGGGAAAAGCGCGCGCGCCTCGTCACCGGATTCGGCGTCATAGGGCAAAGGGAAGCGGGTCAGGGATGGAAATGTCATGAAGAAATCATGCCTTGCGCGAAGGTCAAGGTCAATTACCACAACCCCTTAATCGCGCGAGGAAATTCTTCCGTATATTGGCAGGCTCGGGGCGTATCGAAAACAGGTGGTCGCGATCTTTGAAAAATTTTGCTTGCCAGAATTGGTAAGTTTATTTTACCAATGCTTCCAGAGGAGGAGCTGCGTGGTTTCAATAGTCAGGACCGGCGCAATAATGTTGCGCGCAGCGGCGCTTTTCTCTTGACGCATGTCGCTTCAAAAGAGTGGATAGCAGGGACGAAAGTCCAACACCGGAGGAAAAAATGAATAAACTGACGATTACGACCGCGCTTGCGGCGAGCCTTGTCGCAAGCACTGCCACAGCGCAGGAGCGCGTTCGCTGGCAGGTGCCGATGAGCTTCGCCTCGACCCTGACTGCGCTTGGCGACACCATGCCTTGGGTGGCCGATCAGCTGCGCGCCGTATCTGGCGGCAACATTGATCTGCGCACCGCAGAGCCGGGCGCAGTGGTTCCCGCGCTGTCGATTTTCGAGAACGTGTCTGAAGGCAATATTGACGCGGGCTATAGCTGGATGGGCTATGAATGGGGCACAGTGCCTGCATCGGCGCTGTTCGGGGCCACGCCTTTCGGGCTGGAATCCATCGAATTTCTGGCATGGATGACCCATCACGGTGGGCAGGAACTGCTGGAAGAGACCTTCCATCCATACAATGTCCATCCGGTTCTGTGTGGCACGATCAGCCCTGAGACCGCTGGCTGGTTCCGCAATGAAGTGCCGACCGTCGAAGACTTGCAGGGCCTGCGCTTCCGTGCAGCCGGTGTGGGCGGCGAGATCTTTCAGGAATTCGGCATGTCCGTGACCCTGCTGCCGGGGGGTGAGCTGTATCAGGCGCTGGAAACCGGCACGCTGGATGCGACCGAATTCTCGCTGCCGACAGTGGACGAGCAGTTGGGCTTCTATCAGGTCGCGCCTTATCTTTATCTGCCGGGCTGGCACCAGCCTTCAACCAACCAGTTCCTGTATATCAACCTTGATGTCTGGAACGGTCTGGGTGACCAGACCAAGGCGATGATCGAGACCACCTGCATGGCAGGCAATGCCTATGCGATTGCCCGCGCTGAAGCGCTGCAGGGTGCTGCCATGACCCGCTTCGAAGAACGCGGAACCAATGTGCGCACCTATAGTGACGAGCAGATCGCAGCTTTCCGCGAAGCCTCGAACACTGTTCTGGGCGCATGGTCAGAGCGTGACGAGATGTTCGGCAAGGTCTATAGCTCGATGATGGATTTCCAGGCCGAGCTGCGCCCGTGGAGAGAAATGGGCTACCTGCCGCGCGACTGGCAGACCCGCATCGGCGAATAAGCTCACGCTGACACACGCGCGCCGCGCCCCGATCACCGGGCGCGGCGCATCCGCACCTAGCACCAGCCCTTGGGCCATCAAAGGGGGCACCCCATGAGCCAATCGACCCCGGAAATCAATCTTGACCTCGAAAAGGTAGAAGACGCAGGCGCACGCAGCCATGGGCTGGATTTTCCGCGTACTTGGCTTTCCGATGTGATCGAGAAAGCGCTCGAACTCGTGTCCTATGTGCTCAACTCAATCTGGATCATACTGGTGCTGATCATTGTCGCCAATGTGGCTGGGCGCTACATTTTCGGCGTCAATTATGTCTGGGTCGAGGAAGTACAATGGCACATGTATGCTGTGGGCTTCATGTTCGGGATCGGCTACGCGCTGATGCATGATAGTCATGTGCGCGTTGACGTGCTGGCCGCTAACTTTAGACCAATCACCCGCGCTGTGATCGAGATGATCGCCATCATCGTGATCATCCTGCCGATGTGCTGGATCATCATCTCCTACGGAATCCCTTTTGTCGAAGCCTCTTACAATCGTGGCGAACGCTCTTCCGCGCCCGGCGGGCTTGCCAATCGCTGGATGATCAAGGGCGTGATCGTGCTGGCCTTCGCCTATATCGGGCTTGCCGCCTTCGCGCGTCTGTTGCGCGTCAGCGCCTATCTGTTCAACTTCCCGCGCCCGCGGGCTACGCAATAACCCCCCCGACCGCCTGCCCACGCGCGGTTACTCTCAGGACAGGAACAAGGGATGGAAATCAACGAAATCCTCGTCGTCGCGATGCTGGTCTCCTTCATCGCGCTGATCTTCACCGGCATCCCCGTCGCATGGGCGCTGGCCGGTGTGTCGATCGGTTTCAGCTTCATCGCCATCTACGGCTTTGAGTGGTTCAACTGGGACACCTATTTCCTTACCGATTTTCGCATTTTCGGGATTTTCGTGCAGCGTATCTGGGGCCAGATGTCGAACTGGATCCTCGTGGCACTCCCAATGTTCATCTTCATGGGCCTGATGCTCGAGCGCTCTGGTGTCACCGAAAAACTGATGGAAAATTTCATTCAGCTTTTCGGCCGTTTCCGCGGCGGGCTTGCGCTTGGCGTTGTGCTGATCGGCATCCTGCTTGCGGCCTCGACCGGGATCGTTGGCGCATCGGTGGTGTTGCTGGCACTTCTCTCCATGCCGATCATGCTGCAACAGGGCTATAACAAGGGCTTCGCGTCGGGGGTCGTCGCCTCGGCCGGGACGCTGGGCATCCTGATCCCGCCCTCGATCATGCTGATCATCATGGCCGATCAGATGTCAGTTTCGGTGGGCAACCTGTTCATGGGCGCGCTTATACCGGGACTGATGCTGGGGGTGTTCTATATCGTCTACATCATGGGCGCGGCCACGTTCTTCAAAACGCTCGCCCCTGCCCCGAAAGACCTGCCTCCGGTGACTGCGAAGCTCATCTTCAGCACACTCCTTGCCGTTGTCCCGCCTCTCCTGCTCATCCTCGCGGTGCTTGGCTCCATCTTCATGGGCCTTGCCACCCCGACTGAGGCATCGGGTGTCGGGGCCTTCGGCGCGACCCTTCTGGCCGCGGCCAACGGACGGCTCTCGCTTGCAGTGCTCAAGGATGTGGGCATGAAGACCACGCTTACCACGGCCTTCATCTTCGGCATCTTCCTTGGCGCAACCATGTTTGCTGTGGTCATGCGCCAGCTTGGCGGGGATGAATTCATCACCCGCTCGCTGCAAGGTCTGCCCTTCGGCCCTTCGGGAATCGTGCTGACCATTCTGTTCATCGCCTTCCTTGCAGGCTTTTTCCTCGACTGGCTGGAAATATCGCTGATCATGCTGCCGCTGGTCGCGCCAGTGGTGGTGCTGCTGGGTTTCGATCAGATCTGGTTCATCGTCCTTTTCGCGGTCGTGCTGCAAACCAGCTTCCTGACCCCGCCTGTGGGCTTCTCGCTCTTCTATCTTAAAGGCGTGGCGCCGCCGGGGGTGACGATCATTGATATCTATAAGGGCGTGATCCCATTCGTGCTCTTGCAAATGCTTGCGGTGATCTGCGTTTTTGTGTTCCCGCAATTGGTGCTCTGGTTGCCTGGCAGAATGCTCTGATACGGCAAAAGCCCCGGCCCGCGCGCCGGGGCTTTTGCTTTCCAGCCCCTTGTCTGAACCCGCAAATCTGGTAGCATATTTTGATCAAATTGAACTGGAGTTCCGCTCATGGCCCTCGACCGCCCTACGCCCAATGATCTGCGCGCTTTCTGGATGCCCTTTACCGCCAATCGCCAGTTCAAGCAGGCGCCCCGTATGCTGGTCGAGGCCGAGGGCATGTTCTACACCACATCAGACGGGCGTCAGGTGCTGGATGGCACAGCGGGGCTATGGTGCTGCAATGCGGGCCATAAACGCCCCAAGATTGTCGAGGCGATCCAGAAACAGGCCGCCGAGCTGGATTATGCGCCTGCTTTCCAGATGGGCCACCCGAAAGCCTTTGAACTGGCCAACCGCTTGGTCGATCTGGCGCCCGACGGTCTGGATCATGCGTTTTTCACCAATTCAGGGTCCGAGTCGGTCGAGACTGCGTTGAAAATTGCCATCGCCTATCACCGCGCCTGTGGCCATGCCAGCAAGACGCGGCTGATCGGGCGCGAGCGCGGCTATCATGGGGTGAATTTCGGTGGCATCTCGGTGGGGGGCATCGTCAACAACCGCCGCCATTTCGGCGCGATGCTGGTCGGTGTCGATCACCTGCCGCACACGCATATCCCTGAAAACCAGTGGTCGAAGGGCCAGCCCGACCATGGCGCATATCTGGCTGATGATCTGGAACGCATGGTGGCTTTGCATGGGGCCGACACGATTGCCGCTGTGATCGTGGAACCTGTGGCCGGATCCACTGGCGTTCTGATCCCGCCCAAGGGCTATTTGCAGCGCCTGCGCGAAATCACGAAAAAGCACGGGATTCTGCTGATCTTTGACGAGGTGATCACGGGCTTCGGGCGGTTGGGCAGTCCGTTCGCTGCGCAGCATCTCAACGTGCTGCCGGATATGATCACCTGTGCCAAGGGGCTGACGAATGGTGTGATCCCCATGGGCGCCGTGCTGACCACGCCCGAGATTCATGACGCCTTCATGACCGGCCCGGAAAACATGATCGAATTGTTCCACGGCTATACTTATTCCGGCAGCCCGATTGCCTCGGCTGCTGGGCTGGCGACATTGGAAACCTATCGTGAAGACGGGCTGTTCGAGCGTTGCGCGGAGATTGCGCCCTATTGGGAAGAAGCCGTGCATTCGCTGAAGGACAAGCCGCATGTGATCGACATCCGCAATATGGGCCTGATCGGGGCAGTCGAGCTGGAACCCATTGCGGGCGCGCCGACGCAGCGGGCGTTCTCGGCCTTTCTGAAAGCCTATGAGAAAGGCGTGCTGATCCGCACGACCGGCGATATCATCGCCATGTCACCGCCGCTGATCATCGAGAAGGACCATATCGACCAGCTGATCGGCACATTGGGCGAGGTGCTGGACAGCCTGGACTGATGAGCAAATCGCTCAAACGCGTCCAGCGGGCGCTGACCGAGGCGGGCCTGCCCGACACAACCATCGAGGCCGGAGAAGCCCGCACAGCAGAACAGGCCGCCACGGCCTGCGGCTGTGCGCTTGATCAGATCGTGAAGTCAATCCTCTTCGCCGGGCAGGACAGCGGCGCAGTGCGCCTGTTTCTGACAGCAGGCGGCAATCGGGTCTGCGCGGACAAGGCATCCGCTCTGGCCGGCGAGAGCCTGATGCGCGCCGATGGCCAGCTTGTCCGGGCGACCACAGGCTTTGCCATTGGCGGGGTCTCGCCCGTCGGGCACCTGACCCCGTCCCCGATCTGGATGGACCCGCGTCTGATGGCGTTTGAAACTGTCTGGGCGGCAGCAGGCACCCCGCGCCATGTCTTTTCAATCGCGCCGCAAGCGCTTACCACGCTGACCAGTGCCACGCTTGCGGATTTTGTCGAATGAGCCTGCCAGACCCGGAACTGCAGCCCGAATTCTACACGGATGTGCCCTTCAAGCGCAGCGCGGCCTGGGCGATTGATCTGGTGATCACGCTGGTTCTGACAGTGATCGCGCTCGTGCTCACACTGTTTCTAAGCGCGTTTTTCCTGCCAGTTCTCTTTGCGACCGTCTCGATTGCCTATCGGACTGTGATGCTGTCGCGTTACGGGGCGACATTGGGCATGATGCTGATGGCCCTGAAATGGCGCAGGCTGGACGGGCAGGCCCCGGATGCAGTGACGGCCTTCTACTATTCGGCCTTTCATGCCGGGCTCTGGGCCATATTTCCCGCACAGATCGCCTCGATGGTGATGATCCTTGTCACGCCCTATCGGCAGGGTCTGCATGACACTGTTCTGGGCACGACAATGCTGCACGCGGTTGCGCTGGAATAAGCTGGTTTCAAAGGCTTGGCGAAAGGCGAAAGCCTTGCTACCCTGAGAGCTATTGTCTTCAACCGAGTCCGACATGCGCCACAGCCTGCCCACGATCCCGCAATTCTATGTGACAGCGCCCCAGCCCTGCCCGTATCTGGCGGGCCGCATGGAGCGCAAGCTGTTCACGGCCTTGCAGGGGGAACAGGCCGAGGCGATGAATGACACGCTCTCGAAACAGGGGTTCCGGCGGTCACAGAATGTGCTTTACCGGCCATCCTGCGCTGATTGCAATGCCTGCCTGTCTGCCCGGATCCGGGTTGCGGATTTCACAGCGTCACGTTCGCAACGCCGTATCCTGCGGCGCAACCGGCATTTGCAGCGTCAGGTGACCAGCGCCTGGGCGACCGAAGACCAGTTCGACCTGTTCCGCCGCTATCTGGACACGCGCCATGCCGATGGTGGCATGGCTGACATGGATGTGTTCGAATTCGCCGCCATGATCGAGGAAACGCCCGTCCGGACGCGTGTCCTTGAATATGTGCATCTCGAAGACACCGGGCGGCGGCGACTGAGTGCCGTCTGTCTGACCGATGTGCTCGATGATGGCCTGTCGCTGGTCTATTCCTTCTTTGACCCGAAACTCGCCGGGGACTCACTGGGCAGCTACATGATCCTTGATCAGATCGCGCTGGCCGAAAAAGTCGGGCTTCCCTATGTCTATCTGGGCTACTGGGTGCCGGGCAGCCCGAAAATGGAGTACAAGGCGAAGTTTTCGGCGCTCGAAATCTATCATGACGGGGAATGGCAGGATCTGACGGACAGGACACAATTCACAGGCACGACGCATCCGCTCGCAGTGAAACCGATTGCAGAGCAAGTCGCAAACCTGACTCTGCCCGAAAACCTGAGCGCGCCGATTGCGCCTACGCGCCGCCTGCGCGATTTCTGAGCGGTCATGTGTGACGTGCAGGCCTAACCTCTGCCCGCGACGAGAGTCATCCGGGCGAGTTGCAATTTGATCCCTGTGCACGCGCTTTATTTTGTCAGGGTGAAGCTCGGGTCCGGACATGCAGACATAGCGGCCCGATCCGTTCATGGTGACGCAACAGAGGCGTTTATGGCACGCCAATATGCATGAAGCACGCAGCGCAAGCGCTGTGAACCGGGGAACCCGATATGATACTGTCCAATCCGCGCCGTCTGATCCGCTTCATCACACTCTGTCTGATGCTCGCGCTGCCGACAGCAGCGACCGCGCAACACGGGGTTGCCGACTGGTCGGGCAATTGGGACAGCCGATGGCGCGACGGGGGCGCGCGCTTGCAGTTGCAACAGGACGGCAATGAGGTGACCGGGGTCTACCCGCTGCATGACGGGCGGATCGAGGGGCGCGCCCGCGACCGAACGCTTCGGGGACGCTGGACGCAAGGGGATCAATCCGGGTATTTCGTCTTCGTGCAATCGCGCGATGGCAGCAGTTTCGCCGGCCGGTTTGAATCGGGCGAATGGTGGACCGGATTTCGCGTGATCGATGCGACCACGACACGGGTTCCGGTCAACCAAACAAGTCCGATGTCGACCATGCGCAGCTTCCTGGCTGCGGCCAATCAGGCCGGACCCGGCAATATGGAATTGCTGGGCACGGCTGCCGCGCTGATGCGCCCGAAGGAAGGGCTGGCCGACGGGGTCGATCAGCTGGACCATACGCGCAAACTGTTCGAAGTGATTGACCAGCTCACCTTCCGCCTGTGGGACCTGCCGCGCGAGGTCGAGGAAGACGAAGTCACTGTCAGGCTTGCACAGCTTGGGACCAGCGTGACAGTCGATATTGATTTCCAGCGCCGGAATGGGCGGTGGTATCTGACGCCCCCACCTGCAGCGGAACTTGAGGAAATCCGCGACCGGCTGCGCATGGCACGCGGTCGGGATACCGGCCCCGGTGTGGTGGAAGACCCGCGTTCGCTGAATTCACCGCGCGCCGCGATGATGAATTTCCTGATCGGATATCACGAGCGTAAAGAAGGCGGTGCTGCGCGCATCCGCGAGACGCTCGATATGAGCGGCATGAGCGTAGATCGGGATCTGACTTTGCAGGCCAGCTATCTGCGTCTTGTGATTGATCGCATCGGTCTTGTGATCCCGCAGGAGATCCCGGATGACCCCTACAGCCGCACGCCCTATGTCCATTTCGAGCATCCCGACGGGGATATCATCATAGGCCCGGTCGAGACCGAGGATGGCGTGATCTGGCAGTTCACCCCGCAGACCTTGCGGGGCATTCGCGCGGTCTATTCCGCACTGGATGACTTGCCTGTGGCCCCCGGTGTGCTGGATCAGGGCCCCGAGAGCCTGCATTTCGCCATTCGCCAGAACATCCGTGGTGTCGCCCCCGAATTGCTGATGCCACTGGGCCCGATCGAGCGCTGGCAGTGGATCGGCTTGGCTGCAGGGTTGCTGCTTTCAGCGCTGACAGGCTTTACAGTGAGTGCGGTCATTCTGGGGCTGGGCGGGCGGTTTCGCCTGATCGACCGTGAAGAGTCGCCCACCCTGCATTTGCTCTGCCGCTGGGCGCTGCGCTTTCTGTTCGCGGGCTTCGTGATCGTGGGTGTAACCCGGATCATGGGGATGCCTGACAGCTTCAGCAGTGTCTTGAAGACCATCGGCTGGAGTTTCACTGTCTTCAGCGGCGTTGTCCTGCTCTGGCAATTGATCGGCTGGCTGGCGATGCGCAATGCGCAGGCCGAACGCATCGGCGGGCATAACCTGATCCTGGTATCACTGGCCTCGGGTCTGGCGCGGATCGCGGTTCTGATCGGTGGGGGTATCCTACTGGCCAACCTTCTGTCACTGCCTGTCGCCGGGGTTATCGCGGGCTTCGGCATTGGCGGTCTGGCCGTCGCGCTGGCAGCACAGCCGACATTGATGAATATCCTTGCGGGCTTCACGCTTTATGCGGACAGGCCAGTTTCGGTGGGCGATTTTTGCCGCTTCGGTGACACTATGGGCACTGTCGAAGCGATCGGCCTGCGCTCCACACGGCTGCGCACATTGGACCGCACTGTGATCTCGGTGCCCAATTCGCAATTCCTGGACATGCAGCTTGAGAACTTCGCGCGCCGCGATCAGATCCGCTTCGCAACCACGCTGCAACTGCGCTACGAGACGACGCCGGATCAATTGCGCTATGTGCTGACCGAGCTGCGCAAGCTGCTGATCGCACATCCGATGGTGCTGCCAGAACCGATGCGCGTGCGCTTCAGCGGGTTTGGAGATCATTCGCTCGATATCGAGATCTTCGCCTATATCACAGCATCGGACATGGATACTTTCGCGGCGGCGCGCGAGGATGTGCTGTTGCGGATGATGGCGGTTGTCGAAGAAGGTGGCGCGCAATTCGCCTTCCCCTCGGTGGTGCATTACAACGCCGAAGACACACCGCCTGATCCCCAGCGCACTGCGAAGGCCGAGGCCATGGTGGAAGAATGGCGCGCGCATGAAGACCTGCCCTTCCCGGATCTGGAATGGCAAACCAAGGCAGAGCTGAGCAATACAATTGCCTGGCCCCCGGAAGGGTCTGTTCAGCGTCCGAAATTTCCGCTGACAGGTTGACCCGCAGGGCAGTGGCCGCAGCGCGCAGCATCCTGTCTGGTCTGCTGCGGGCGTGGTGGAACGCGCGCCTCAGCCAGTCATGCGGCTACCCTTGCACGCAGCGCTGCCGCTGCAAGCCCAGTCCTGCGACGCCAAGCTCCATCCGGTCGCCGGGGCGCAGGTAGACGGGGCCGGGCTTCTTGCCCATGCCCACACCCGGCGGGGTACCGGTCGAGATGATGTCACCGGGATGCAGGCTCATGAATTGCGACAGATACGCGACCAGATGCGCGACCGGATAGACCATGGTCGCGGTCGTGCCGTCCTGCATCCGCGTGCCGTTCAGATCCAGATACATCGCCAGCGCCTGTGGATCGGGAATTTCGTCGCGGGTGACAAGCCAGGGACCGATAGGCCCGAATGTGTCGGCGGATTTGCCCTTGGTCCATTGGCCCGCGCGCTTGTTCTGGAAATCGCGCTCAGAGATATCATTGATCACGCAATAGCCTGCGACATGGGACATGGCTTGGGCTTCCGATATGTATTTCGCGTGCCGTCCGATGACCACGCCCAGTTCGACTTCCCAATCCGTGGCCTGTGATCCGCGCGGAATTTCGATATCGTCATCAGGGCCGCAAATCGCGCTTGTGGCCTTGGCGAAGATCACGGGCTCTGGCGGCACATCCATTCCGGCCTCGGCGGCATGGTCGGAATAATTCAGACCGATACAGATGAATTTGCCCACCTGCCCGACGCAAGGCCCGATCCGATCAGGTGTGACCACAGGCAGCGTGGCGGGGTCAAGCGCCGCGATCCGGGCCAGGCTGGCATCGCTGAGCACCTCACCTGCGATATCGGGCACATGGGCCGACAGATCGCGCACCTGCCCCTCGGCATCCAGCATAGCGGGTTTTTCCTGCCCCTTGGGGCCGTAGCGCAGCAGTTTCATAGCCAATTCCCTCTCATTTTTCTGACAGCATGCCCCAAGGCCCGACAATGGCCCCGGATCAGCGATAGACCTGATCTTCCCCCGGAAAGGCGCGGGTCTTGACTTCTTCTGCATAGGCCGCGACTGCGCGTTCAATCGCGGGGCCAAGATCGCCGTAAACCTTGACGAATTTCGGCACGCGCGGGTTCAGGCCCAGCATATCTTCCAGCACAAGGATCTGCCCGTCACAGTCTTTCGACGCCCCAATGCCGATGGTGGGGATCTCGACAGCCGCTGTGATCCGGTTGGCCAGTTCTTCGACCACGCCCTCGACGACCAGCGCGAAGGCCCCGGCCTGCGCCACGGCCTTTGCGTCGTCGATATGCGTCGTCCAGGCGGCCTCGTCTCGGCCCTGCACCTTGAAGCCGCCCATCGTGTTCACCGATTGTGGCGTCAGGCCGATATGCGCCATGACCGGGATCCCGCGCTCGGACAGGAAACGGATCGTCTCGGCCATGCGCGCGCCGCCTTCCAGCTTCACGGCGCCGCAAGCGGTTTCCTTCATGATCTTCGCCGCATTGCGGAACGCCATATGCGGGCTTTCCTCGTAGGTGCCGAAAGGCATATCGACCACCACCAGCGCGCGTTCGGTGCCGCGCACCACGGCCTTGCCATGCATGATCATCAGATCAAGCGGCACACCAAGGGTCGAGTCCATGCCATGCATGACCATCCCCAGACTGTCCCCCACAAGGATGAAATCGGCGTATTTATCGACGATCTTGGCCGTATGCGCATGGTAGCTGGTCAGCGAAACAATCGGCGCGCCGCCTTTGCGGGCGCGGATCTGGGGGGCCGTGATGCGGCGAATGGGGGCTTGGGCGCTCATGTTTCCTCCTGTGATGGCTGGACCACGCGATTGTCGATCAAGAAGACACTGCCGAACGATACGGCCAGCAGAATAACCGCCGGTCGGGTCAAAGGGCCAGAGATCGTGGCCAGTGTTGCTGCGTCGCGAATATCGACCGATTGCACGCGCGCGCGCGGTTCTGCTTGCAGCGTGGCGCGCACATGGCTGCGCAGGCGTGACGCGGTGATGCCCTGCGCAGCCATCACTTCGGCCTGATCCAGCGCGCGCGCCAGAATCGGGGCAGCGGCGCGATCTTCGGGCGCAAGCCGGACATTGCGCGAGGACATGGCCAGACCATCAGATTCGCGCTGGATCGGAGCGCCGATAATCCTGACCCCCATATCCAGATCGCGCGCCATGGTGCGGATGACCGCAAGCTGCTGATAATCCTTCTCCCCAAAGACGGCCGCATCGGGGCGGATGATGTTGAAAAGCTTGGTGACAATGGTCGCAACAC
>SKSL01000195.1 GCA_007123015.1 Natronohydrobacter sp.
CGACGCGGTGGTGGACCTGCCCAATGTCCGTTCCGTGATCTTTGCCGAAGAAGAGGGCAGCTATCTGGTCGGCATGCTGGCTGCGATGGCCACGGAAACCGAAACGATCAGCTTCGTCGGTGGCATGGAAATTCCGCTGATCACGGCCTTTGCCTGTGGCTATGCACAAGGCGCGAAAGCCGTGAACCCGGATATCAATGTGATCGTGAATTACACAGGCTCGACCCCGGCTGCCTGGAATGACCCGGTCCGCGGCGCCGAGATTGCGCAGGCGCAGTTCAGCCAGGGATCTGACATTGTGTTCGCCGCAGCAGGCGGGACCGGACTTGGCGTATTGCAGGCGGCGGCGGATGCGGACTTGATGTCGATCGGCGTGGACAGCAACCAGAATTACCTGCATCCGGGCTCTGTGCTGACCTCGATGCTGAAACTGGTCGATCAGGCCGTGTTTGACGCCTTCAACGATGGCCCCGGTCTGGAAACCGGCATTGTCCGTATGGACCTGGCCTCGGGCGGTGTGGGCTATGCGCTCGATGAGCATAATGCGGATCTGATCTCGGATCAGATGCAGGAAGCAGTCGAAGCTGCAAAGGCCGCGATCATCGCAGGGGAACTCAGCGTGCATGATTACCGCACGGACAGCACCTGCCCGGCATTTTGATCGGCAATGACCGTGACATCAACAGACATGATGCGGCAGGGTTCTGCCGCATCAGCGCCCGTCGCCATTGAATTGCGGGGAATTTCCAAGGCCTTCGGGCCCGTGCAGGCGAACAAGGATATTTCGATCCGTGTGAAGCGCGGCACAATTCATGGGATTGTCGGCGAAAATGGCGCGGGCAAATCCACGCTCATGTCGATCCTTTACGGGTTTTATCGCGCCGATTCCGGCGAGATTTTCATCAACGGCACCAAAACCGAGATCACGTCCAGCCCCGACGCGATCCGCGCGGGGATCGGGATGGTGTTCCAGCATTTCAAGCTGGTCGAAAATTTCACAGTTCTGGAAAATGTCATTCTGGGGGCGGAAGGGTCGCGCCTGCTGCGGCCATCGCTTGCCAAGGCGCGTGGGCTGCTGAAGGACTTGGCGCGCGAATTCGAATTGCATGTGGACCCGGATGCGCTGATCGAGGATCTGTCCGTCGGGCACCAGCAGCGCGTCGAAATCCTGAAAGCGCTGTATCGTGAAGCCGATATCCTGATCCTGGATGAACCGACAGGCGTGCTGACCCCTTCGGAAGCTGACCATCTGTTCCGCATCTTGCGCGGTCTGAAGGAACAGGGAAAAACCATCATCCTGATCACACATAAATTGCGTGAAATCATGGATGTAACCGACGAAGTTAGCGTGATGCGTCGAGGTGAGATGGTCGCCACGCGCAAGACTGCCCAAACCAGCCCCACTGAACTTGCTGAATTAATGGTGGGGCGTAAGGTCTTGTTGCGCGTGGATAAAACGCCTGCGCAACCCACAGATGAAGTGCTGCGCGTCGAAGGCTTGCGGCTGGTCGATGGGCAGGGGGTGGAACGCTTGCGCGGGCTCGATTTCACCATTCGCGCGGGGGAAATTCTGGGCATTGCCGGCGTGGCGGGCAACGGGCAATCCGAATTGCTTGAAGCCTTGGCCGGTCTGCGCCCGGCCGAGGGGCGCGCGTGGTTGCGCGGGCAGGTCCTGCCGCTGGAGGGGCCGGGCTGCGACGGGCAGACGCGCCGGTCCCACCGCATTGCCCATGTCCCCGAAGACCGTCACAGGCGCGGTCTGGTGCTGAATTTCCATGCCTGGGAAAACACGGCACTCGGCTATCATAATGACGCAAATTACAACCCAAGCCCGTGGCGGATGAATAATCCGGCGATTGTGCGCGACACCGAAGACAAGATGGCCGCTTTCGACGTGCGTCCGCCCGACCCGCAACTGAAAGCCAGCGGGTTTTCCGGGGGCAATCAGCAAAAGATCGTCTTGGCACGGGAAATCGAGCATGATCCGGACCTGATCCTGATCGGACAGCCCACGCGCGGGGTGGATATCGGCGCGATCGAATTCATCCACCAGCGCCTGATCCGGCTGCGCGATGCAGGCGCGGCGATTCTGCTTGTCTCGGTCGAGCTGGATGAAATCATGGCGCTGTCGGACCGTATTCTGGTCATGTTCGATGGCCGGATCATGGGCGAGCGGATGCCTGATGCGACCAATGCGCAGGAATTGGGGCTGTTGATGGCGGGCATGGCATGAGCGCGCCGACCAAATTACCGCATTGGGCGGATGTGGTTCTGGTCCCACTGGCCTCGGTCGCGTTGGCCTTTCTGTGTTCGGCGGTGCTGATCTGGGCCATTGGCGAAGACCCTTGGGCCGCTGTCAAGCTGATGGTCGACGGGGCTTTCGGATCAAGCTACGGCTGGGGCTACACGCTCTATTACGCCACGAATTTCATCTTCACCGGGCTGGCCGTGGCCGTGGCTTTTCAGGCGCGGCTGTTCAATATCGGCGGTGAAGGGCAAGCGGCCATGGCGGGGCTGGGGGTGGCGCTGGTGTGCCTGTATATCCCCTGGCCGCATTGGTCGCTGGCCCTGATCGGCGCATCGCTAGGGGCCGCGCTGTTCGGTGCAGCCTGGGCGCTGATCCCGGCTTATCTGCAGGCCAAGCGCGGCAGCCATATCGTGATCACAACGATCATGTTCAATTTCATCGCCGCTTCGGTGCTGGGCTATTTTCTGGTCAATGTGCTGCGCCCGCAAGGGTCGATGGACCCGGCCTCGGCCCGGTTCCCGGCAGAGATCCGATTGCCGCGCCTGCATGAGATGCTCGAGCCCTTCGGTATCCCGTTCTCGACCTCGACACCGGTGAATATCGCGCTGTTTCTGGCCATAGGCATGTGTTTCGCGGTCTGGTTCATGCTCTGGCGGACACGGCTGGGCTATCAGATCCGCACATTCGGCGAATCCGAACCCGCAGCGCAATATGCCGGGATCAGCCCGGTCAAGATCACGATCTTCACCATGCTGATCTCTGGCGGGTTGGCAGGGCTGATGGCCGTCAATTCCGTGATGGGCGAACAGCAAAGGCTGGTCATGAACGCGGTCGAAGGGGCAGGGTTCATCGGCATCGCTGTCGCGCTGATGGGGCGCAATCATCCGTTCGGCGTGTTTCTTGCCGCGATCCTGTTCGGCTTTCTCTATCAGGGCGGGGCGGAACTGGCACTCTGGACCGGGATCCCGCGGGAATTGATCGTGGTCATTCAGGCACTGGTGATCCTGTTCACAGGCGCGCTGGACAATATGGTGCGCATGCCGCTGACACGGCTATTTGCACTGCGGAGGGCGCGCTGATGGATATCGCGGTCATTGTCCAGATCCTCGATTCAACTCTGCGCCTGTCCACGCCCTTGCTTTTTGCCTGTCTGGCCGGGCTGATTTCTGAACGCGCAGGCATTTTTGATATCGGGCTTGAAGGCAAGATGCTGATTGCAGCCTTCACGGCGGCGGCCATCGCTTTTGTATCGGGCAATGTCTGGATCGGCGTGGCAGCAGCCATTTTCGCATCAGTGGCGCTGTCATTGGTCCATGGTCTGGCCTCGATCACCTTTCGCGGCAATCAGCTGATTTCCGGCGTGGCAATCAATTTTCTGGCCGCGGGTATTACAGTTGTCATCGCGCAGAACTGGTTCCGGCAGGGCGGACGGACCCCATCGCTATCGGGTGACGCGCGCATGCCTCGTCTGACGCTGCCCTTCGCGGATGCCTTGCGTGATGTTCCCGTGATTGGACCGCTCTATTCCGGGATCCTGTCGGGCCATGCGCTGCTGGTCTATGTCGCGTTCCTCTGCGTGCCGCTGACCTGGTATATGCTGTTTCGCACGCGCTTCGGCCTGCGCCTGCGCGCTGTCGGCGAAAACCCTGCCGCTGTGGACACGTCTGGCGTGTCCGTCACGACACTGCGCTATGCGGCTGTCGTGATCTGCGGTGTGCTGTGCGGGCTGGCCGGGGCCTATCTCTCGACCGGGCTTTCGGCGGGCTTCGTCAAGGACATGACGGCGGGGCGCGGCTTCATTGCGCTGGCCGCGATGATCTTTGCGAAATGGCGCCCCTGGCCCGCGCTCTGGGCGGTCTTGCTCTTTGGTTTGTTGGAAGCTGTAGCAAACAGGTTTCAGAATATTGAGATTCTGGGTCTCACTTTGCCAGTTCAGGCAATGCAGGCCTTGCCCTATATTCTGACTGTTGTCATTCTGGCAGGGTTCGTGGGCAAAGCCATTCCGCCGCGTGCGGGTGGTCAAGCCTATGTCAAGGAACATTAACCGGTCCCGCCGGACCAAGAGCAGTCCATGCAGGTCTATCTGCCTATTGCCGAGATCTCGGTCAACGCGTTCACACTCCTGGGCGTTGGCGGCGGCGTCGGCATGCTTTCGGGCATGTTCGGGGTGGGCGGCGGCTTTCTGATCACACCGCTTCTGTTCTTCATCGGGGTGCCGCCCCCGGTTGCAGTGGCCACTGGGGTCAATCAGGTCGTGGCCTCTTCGATCTCGGGCGTGCTGGCGCATCTCAAGCGCAAGACAGTTGATCTGCAGATGGGGACTGTCCTGCTGATCGGGGGGCTGATCGGGTCCGTGATCGGGATCTGGTTCTTCAACCTGATGAGCCGCCTGGGCCAGATCGACCTGATCGTGCAATTGTCCTATGTCGTGTTTCTGGGCGTGATCGGCGGCCTGATGCTGCAGGAAAGCCTGCGTGCCCTGATGCGCGCGCGCAACCCCAGTGCGCCGCGGCGCAAACTGCACAAGCACACCTGGGTCCATGCGCTGCCCTTCAAGATGAAATTCAGGGTCTCGGGGCTGTATATCTCGGTCTTTCCGCCGCTTCTGGTCGGAATGGGCGTGGGTATTCTGGCCGCGATCATGGGTGTGGGGGGCGGTTTCATCATGGTGCCCGCGATGATCTATCTCTTGGGCATGCCCACCAAGGTCGTGATCGGCACATCGCTGTTTCAGATCACTTTTGTCGCGGCCTTCACCACGATGATGCATGCTGTGACCAATCAGAGCGTGGATGTGATGCTGGCTGTTTTCCTGATCATCGGGGGGGTCGTGGGGGCGCAGATCGGTACACGGATCGGGCTGAAGATGAAGGCCGAGCAATTGCGCATCCTGCTTGCGCTTCTGGTGCTGGCAGTCGCTGGCAAGATCGCCTTTGACCTGCTCTGGCCGCCATCCGAGATTTATTCGATCACTGTGTTGGGGCGGTTCTGATGCGGGTGTTGTTGATCCTCTGGCTCTGTCTGGTTGCGATGCCCCTGCGCGCGGAAGAGGTGATCGCGGGGTTGAGCCAGAACCGCGTCTCGTTGACAGTGAATTTCGAAGGCTCGGAGATCCTGATCTACGGGGCAGTCCGGCGCGAGGCCCCGCTGCCCGAAGACTCGGCGCTGCATGTGATCGTCACAGTTGAAGGCCCCCCGCAAGCGACCGTGGTCTGGCGCAAGGCCCGGCGCGCGGGCATCTGGGTGAATGCTGACCGGCAGGATATTCGCGCAGCCCCCAGTTTCTACGCAGTGGCGACCACAGGCCCTTTGCGCGACATCCTTTCAGCCGATGCGGATCTGACGCATCGGATTTCCACTCGGCTGGCGATTTTTGAAGCGCGCGGGCTGGAAGACCCTTCCGAGCGCGCCACATTCACGGAAGCGCTGATCCGCATTCGCGAAGGGCAGGGGCTGTATCAGCAGCATGATGGCGGGATCGATCTGGAACGCGAGACATTGTTCAGCACGCGCCTGACCCTGCCCAAGACGATCGTCGAAGGGCGCTACACAGCGCGTATTCTGCTGGTCCGCGACGGGCAGGTGATCGATGAGGTGGAAACATTCATCAATGTCCAGAAAGCTGTTCTGGAACGCTGGCTGACCAATCTGGCCTATGACCAGCCCTTCCTTTACGGGGCTTTGGCGCTGTTTCTGGCGGTTTTTTTCGGCTGGGGCGCTTCTGCACTGTTCCGGTTGTTGCAGAACTGATATCAGAACGCGCGGAATGTCATGGTCGTCAGTGTGCGACTGATGCCGGGAATGTCGAACAGCCGCGCGGTCAGGAACTGGCCGACATCCTCGCCTTCCGGGATATAGAGCTTGGCAATCAGGTCATAGTCACCAGAGGTGGAGTAGAGTTCCGAGACGACTTCGCGGTCATAGATCGCATCTGCGACTTCATATGTTTTGCCGGGATGGCAACGGAACTGGACAAAGACGCAACGCATCCGGGATCTCCTTATCAGGCGGCGCAAGGGGGCTTTGCCCCCTCACCAGCCCAAGGGCTGGTTTCACCCCCAGGATATTTGCACAAGGATGAAACAGGAAGGGGGAATCACGGTTCCTGCGCAAGTTGCATCGGGGCCGGGATCTGCACCAGATCTTCTGTGCCAAGGGGCGCGCGCGGGCGGGCCAGACGGTTGCGGATCACCCAGTGCAGACGATGCTCGGCGCGGGTGATGGCGACATAGGCCAGCCGCTTCCAGAGCGCGACACCCCCTTCGCTGCGCCCGGCCCGCGCCGCCGCGAAAAGATCGGGCGCGAAGACCTGAACATCGGGCCATTGCGAGCCTTGCGCCTTGTGGATCGTCACGGCCGCACCATGCACGAAAGCCGCGCCCATTGTGGCGGCATAGGGGATGAAGGGCTCTTCTTCCGCGTCGCGCTCGATCTTGATGATCGAGGCCAC
>SKSL01000102.1 GCA_007123015.1 Natronohydrobacter sp.
CTATCTGCATGGCCTCGTCCGCGATGCCAAGGGCAAGAAAATGTCGAAATCCTTGGGCAATGTCATCGACCCGTTGGAGATCATCGACGAATACGGCGCGGATGCACTACGCTTCACCAATGCGGCGATGGCCTCTCTGGGGGGCGTGCTGAAGCTCGACACTCAGCGGATCACCGGCTACCGGAATTTCACCACCAAGCTCTGGAATGCCTGCCGCTTTGCCGAGATGAATGGCGTCTGGGACGGTCACAGCACGCAAAGCGCCCCGCCCCAGGCACAGGCGACCGTAAACCGCTGGATCATCAGTGAGACTGCGAAAGTGCGCGAAGCCGTGGACGCGGCGCTCGCGGAATACCGCTTCAACGATGCGGCCAATGCGCTCTATGCCTTTGTCTGGGGCAAGGTCTGTGACTGGTATGTTGAATTCGCCAAACCCCTGTTTGATGGCGATCAGGCGGCCGAGACCCGCGCGACCATGGCCTGGGTGCTCGACCAGTCGATGATCCTGCTGCACCCGATCATGCCTTTTGTGACCGAAGAACTCTGGGGCCTGACCGGGCAGCGCGACACAGTTTGCGCTCATGCGCCGTGGCCTGACTATGGTGCGGCGCTGGTCGATGATGCCGCTATGCGGGAAATGCGCTGGGTGATCGGGTTGATCGAAGATATCCGTTCGGCCCGTGCGCAGCTGCGCGTGCCAGTGGGTCTGAAGTTGAACATGGTGCAGCTCGAACTCGACGATCAGGGCCGTGCGGCGCTCGCGCGCAATATGGCGCTGGTGATGCGGCTCGCGCGGATTGCGGCGCTGGAAGAAGCCGATGCGCTGCCGAAAGGGTCGATCACTGTCACAGTTGAGGGGGGCAGTTTCGGGCTGCCTCTCGAAGGTGTGATTGATATCGCCGCCGAACGCGCGCGGCTTGAAAAGACCTGCGCCAAATCCGAGAAAGAGCTGGGCGGGATTTCCGGGCGGTTGAACAATGCTAAGTTCATTGAAAGCGCGCCGGAAGAGGTGGTTTCAGAAGCGCGCGACAGGGCAGAGGCGCTGCGCGAGGAAATCGCCCGCTTGAAAAGCGCCATTTCGCAGTTGGGTACAGCTGCTTGACGGTTGTCAGAGTGCCGCTGTCACATGGTTGGCAACGGTACCTTTTTCCGCCATGCGCCCTGCGCCATGCGCCATGCGCCCTGCGCTTGTGCCGGGCCTGTAACCTGTGCCCTATATCTGCAGCATTGCAGCGTCAAACCGATGTGCAAAGCCGCGCATCGCTGCCACCTGTGTGATCAGGGCCCTTCTCAATCTGCATGTCTTCTCTTGTCAGGCGCCCCAAGCGGATCAAGGCTGGTTTCAGCCGCGATTCGACAGCTTGACTGGCTGAAAATCTACGCAGATAGCCTGCATTTCGGCAGGGGTGAGCAGACTTTGTGTGCAATGACAATAGCTTGACGCGCGGTCCAGATGGTCACAATCTCCACAGGTGCCAAAGATTGGCGCGGACCGCTTTTGGGCCATATCAGCTATAGCTTGCGACAGCGCCACTGTCAGATCTCGTTGCGTTGCCTCGGGTAATGACCCGAGTATGTTTCGCAGATCCCCCAATGGATCATTCCGCAATTGCGTATGCCCGGCCTCGGTGACTTCGATGACAGTGCTGCGTCCATCACGCTCATGGGTCTGACGCGTCAAAAGCCCCAGGGCAACGAGCGATTTCACCGTTTGTGACGCAGTGCCGCGCGTTGTTGCGTGAAAATCTGAAAATGCCGACGGGGTCCGAGAGAACCGATTGGCCCGCGCGAAATAGCGCAACGCGGTCCATTGCGCGATGGTCAATGGCAAAGCGCCTGTGCCATGCGCAGTGGATTGTCCGAGCCGCGCCAACTGGACAATGAGATCTGCAAGGTCGGTAATCTTGGAATCCACCTGTTCTTTCATGACCGAGAGATAAGTCGCGCTTGCTTTGTTGACAAGGCTGCGATTCAAATGGTAGCGATACGATACTATATCGACTCGAAACAAAAAGGTCCGTCAGATGCAACCCCGCGACCCTCGCACCAGCCAGTTCATCCGATCCTCCATGGCGCGCGAGATGCTTGATCCGGAAACCGAGCATCGTCTGGCGCTGGCCTGGCGCGATCAGCGCGATGAGGCCGCGCTGCACCGCTTGATCATCGCCTATACGCGGCTGGCTGTGTCGGTTGCGACACGTTACCGGCGCTATGGAATGCCGCTTGATGACCTGATTCAGCAGGGCAATCTGGGGCTGATGCGGGCGGCCGAGAAATACGACCCCGAGAATGGCGCGCGCTTCTCCACCTATGCGGCCTGGTGGATTCGCGCGTCGATGCAGGAATATGTCATGCGCAACTGGTCTGTGGTGCGCACTGCGACCAATGCAGCGCAGAAAAAGCTGTTCTTCCACTTGCGCAAGGCGCTGCTCAATCTTGACGAAGACGAAGTGCGGCGCGATGGGCTGTCTGCCTCTGTCGCGCGCGAATTGGATGTGCCGGAAGAGCAGGTCGAAATCATGCTGGGCCGGATGTCAGGGCAGGATCTTTCGCTCAATGTCACGCAAAATGGTGAGGAAGATGGTCGCGATTGGATGGAAGCGCTCGAAGATGACTCGATCCAGACCGAGACCCAGGTGCTGGATGAGCTTGAAGGTCAGCAGCGGCGGGAAATGCTGTATTCCGCCTTGCAGGAACTGCCCGAACGCGAGCAACGGATCATCGCTGAACGCCATCTGAATGAGAGCCCGCGCACATTGGCCGAGATCGGGGTGGACCTTGGCATTTCCAAGGAACGTGTGCGGCAGCTTGAAGAGCGCGCTGTTTCGCGAATAACGCGCACAGTGCAGGACGCCGCGCGGCTACAGATGACGGCTTGAAGCTCTGCCACTGCCATGCGACCTGTGCTGCGTCGGATCAGAGCAGGGGCCGTAAATGCGCAGGCGCGACATCATTGAAAAGCTTGGCTTGACCCTGTCATTCCTGATCGCGGCCTTTGCAACCTGGTTGATGCTGCAGCCCGCACAATCCGACACGCTGCCCAGTATTCCACATATCGACAAGCTGGCGCATTTCGTGGCGTTCTTCTTTATTGCGCTTCCGGCCATCATTGTGCGCTCGCGCTCATGGATCGTGGTTGTTCTTGCCGCCAGTGCTTTTGGCGGTCTGATCGAGATCATCCAGCCCTTTTTCGGACGACATCGCGACTTTGCGGATTTTGTTGCCGATGTCATGGGCGTGCTGGTTGCGGTGCCGGTCGGGCAGTGGCTGTCAAAGCGCTGGCAACTGGATAAGCGGAAAGGGCCCCAGCGACAGCAGTGACCCGCGCAAGTCAAGCGGCAATGACAAGCGGTTGGTCCCGGGCTCTGATTGCGCGGCGAAGAACATCGCCGCCATCATCGCAGCATCAGGGGGGATCACGTCATACCTGCGCAGCAGCGCGAGAATCGGCTCCCAATCCTCCAGCCGCAGATCAAAGCGGCCATCATATTGCCCGGCGTCGTTGCGCACAGCTTGTCCTGTCAGCCCGACTTGCACGCGCCCCCAGTCCAGACGGGCGTCAGTCAGGTCCAATGCGATCACGGCAGGCCATGGCGCCTGAAGCGGTAGCGCAGATGCGAATTCCACAGTGCCGGTCAGCTGAAGATCGTCGATCATTGCCGCCTGAAGCTCTGCGGCAGGATCAAGCGTCTCTGCCAGAACCTCAGTCAGGCGCAGCCCTTCAACATGTCCTTGCAGGGCATAACGCGCAGTCTCTGTGTGCTGCAGGTTGACATGCGCCGCAGATAATCCAGTGATGCCAAGCGCCGGGGTCAGGCTGACCGCCTCCATCTCAAGCGCCGCGCTATGCAGATCACGATCCAGGTTGATCGTCACCATGGCCTGCATTGTCTCGGCTGTGAGCGTTGTTTCCAGCAGACCGAGTTGCAGGTCCTGTCTGTTCGGAAAGGCGATTGTGATCTGGTTGGGCTGCAGACTCGGCGCGTGCAGCCCCAGTTCCGGGCCATGCCAGTTTGCCTGCCCGTCCTGACTGCGCCATTCCGGCCTCTCGATCACAAGCTGAAAGCTGAGCGGAAAGCCGGTCACGCGGCGCGCTGTCCCGTCAAGCTGCGGCGATGCTGCCATCCTGTCAGCAACTTGCTGATGGATCAATTTGGCGGACACCCCCCAGGCCGCGCCCAGCATCAGCAGGGACGTCAGGAGCAGAGCTGAAAAAATGCGCATCAAGGGCCCTCGCTTGTCATGCTGTCCAAGGGCTATTACACCCACGCGACAGGAAAGGACCAGTCACATGCGCGCAAGAGGATCAGTCTGGGTGTTCGGCTACGGGTCGTTGATCTGGGAGCCGGGTTTTGCCCATCAAACCCGTATGATCGCGCGGCTGCATGGATATCAGCGCAGTTTCTGCATGCGCTCGATCCATCACCGCGGTACTGTCGCGCGGCCCGGTTTGGTGCTGGCGCTGGATGCGGGGCAGGGGGGCTGCGACGGGGTCGCCTTCGAAATACCAACCCGGATCGCAGAAGAAAGTCTGGAATATCTGCGCGCGCGCGAACTGATCTCAGCCGCCTATCTGGAGCAGACAGCCGAAGTGCATCTGGCAGATGGCCGCCGCGTTGAAGCGATAACCTATGTGATTGATCGCGCCCATGATCAGTATTGCGCGGGTCTATCCTTGGAAGAGCAGGCGCAGATCATCGCGCGCGCCCAAGGCGGGCGCGGCGCGAATTGCGATTACCTGTACAATACGGCCGCACAACTGCAGGAATTGGGGCTGAATGATCCGGAACTGGATTGGCTTTGCGCGCGCGTACGCAGACTGAAATCAGGGTCGCTCAGCACGGACTGAGCGTGCTGACGCGCCAATCTGATCTGGCAGGGCTTTCTTTGAGAGCCTGCTGTTGGCTGGTTCAGGCCGATGCAAGGGCTTTGGTCCCTGCTGCTGACTTCGGGGCAGGTCTTGAAACCGGGCGAGCTTCGACACCCCTGCCGGCAGGTGTCAAAGTGTGTTTCAGCGCCTCGGCTTCGCGCGACAATTCCGCAGCATTTTCATGCGGAAACGATTGTGCAACACTTCCGAGCATGCGCAGATACATTTCTTGCTGTTGCTTGAAAATCTTGATCCAGACGAGGCTGCTCTGCATCCAAAGCGATACTGGGTCAAACATGTTCTTTCCTCCCATTGTTCTTACATATCGATCATGCGTATGCCGCATCATCGTCGATCTGGCTTGCGTCACACATACTATGCGCCGCCATATGTCATCTTGATGAACGTTGCCTTGATTTCGCGCAATAGGATCACGAGCAACTTGACCCAAATGCATCAGCGACGCTTGTTGTCTTTCAGAATAGTGTCTTTCCTATCATCGTGTCAAAGCACAGATACACTGAAATGAAGGTTGTTCGCGCTAAAGCCCGAATTTGACGCAAGCAGCGATGAACTGATCAAAACCTGATCTTTCCGGTAAATGCAACAGCCCTCATATTCGCCTGAGCATACCCCACGCGCACCGCCCCGATCAGATATGCCACGCCAGAGCTCAGCGCAACAGGATTTCGTCGGACCGTGCCATTCCAAGAATATCGCGCGCGCGCTCATCGAGCAGGTCGAGATCGAGGAAATCATCCGACAGACGCCGCGTGCGATTTTCAAGCTGTGCAAGTGTCGCCTGTTTGCGGTCGCGCTGTGCGGTAAGCGTCTTGATCTCGGCATCGATCTGGATGCGATTGAACAAGCCGAAATCCCCCTGCACAGCCGCAAAGGTGAAATAGCTGCCGAGCACAATCGCTGTCGCAAAATAGAAGAGCGGACCGATATCGGGGCGCGAGCGTTTCATGAATATGCCTGTGATGACGCCTGTTATGGCTGATCTTTGGGGGAGAATTGCACAGGCGAAAAAATTTGTGAATCCCTTTGTGCCGCAAAGTGTCGCAGAAGCCGCAGCCTATTGCAGAAATATCCCGATAATCACCACCATCAGCCCTAGGGTCGAGACTGCGAGCGCGGCGAAGTTGATGACGACCGCTTTCTGCATCCGCTGCCGTAAAACCGCATCATCAAGCCCGGCCTTGCGCAGGCGCATCACATAGACGACGCACCAGATCAGAGCGATGACACCGAGCAGGGAAATAGCAGCACCTGTCCAGATCAGAGCGTCCATATGTCCTTACTCCTGTGTCAGGGCTGCAACACCTGGCAAGGTCTTGCCTTCCATCCATTCCAGAAACGCCCCGCCCGCAGTCGAGATATAGCTGAAATCCGCGCTGACACCCGCCTTGTTCAGCGCCGCGACTGTATCACCCCCGCCCGCGACCGAAACCAACGCTTTGGCCTGCGTCAGACGCGCGGCCTCTTGCGCGGCAGCAAGCGTGGCCGTGTCAAACGGCGCGATCTCGAAAGCGCCAAGCGGGCCGTTCCAGACAAGGGTCTTGCAGGTGCTGAAAATCTCGGTAATCGCCGCAACTGTCTGCGGCCCGGCATCCAGGATCATGGCATCCGCCGGACAGGCGTCAACAGGCAGGATCTCGCTGGCCGCACCGGCGGCGAATTCACGCGCCACAACAATGTCGAGCGGCAGATGCAGCGTGCAGCCGATCTCTTCGGCCTTGGCGAGGATTTCGCGCGCAGTGTCCGCCATGTCGCGTTCTGCGAGCGATGTGCCGATCTCCAGGCCCTTGGCCACCAGAAACGTATTGGCCATGCCGCCACCGATGATCAGGTGATCGACTTTGGTGATCAAATTCGCCAAAAGATCCAGCTTGGTCGAGACTTTCGCGCCCCCCACCACGGCTGCGACCGGGCGCTCGGGCGTCCCCAATGCGGCGTCCAGCGCCTTCAGTTCCGCCTCCATCAGCCGTCCGGCGCAAGCAGACAACAGATGCGCCAGCCCCTCGGTCGATGCATGCGCGCGATGGGCTGCAGAAAACGCGTCATTGACGAAAATCTCGCCCAGAGCGGCCATCGAGGCTGACATGAGCTTGTCATTCTGCTCTTCGCCCGCGTGAAACCGCGTATTTTCCAGCAAGACCACATCGCCCGGCTGCATCGCCGCGACAGCTTTCTTGGCAGGCCCGCCTATGCAGTTTTCAGCAAAACCAACAGATTGGCCAAGTGCCGCTTCCAAAGCGGGCACAAGCGGGGCGAGTGACATTTCGGGCACCACAGCCCCTTTGGGCCGCCCGAAATGCGCCAGCAGCGCGACCTTGCCCCCGGCCTGCACGATATGTGCCACAGTCGGCACGATCCGCTCGATCCGTGTGGCATCGGTCACTTGCCCATTCTCGACCGGCACATTGATATCCACTCGGACCAGTGCGGTCTTGCCGTTGAAATCCATGTCGTCGAGCGTCTTGAAGGCCATCTGCATACCCCGTTGGTCACTTTGGCGCTATGTGGCGTGAAACGAGGGGCAGGGTCAATGGTCAGCGCCTTGCGAATGGGGTTTTCCTGAAGGCTGGGCTCAAGTAGGGTGGCGCAAATCGTGACTGGAAGGAGTGCCTTATGGCCGAGATCAAAGACCCTGAAAACACCATCCTGATGGAGCTGAAATCCGGCACTGTCGTGATCGAATTGCTGCCGGATGTGGCGCCGGGCCATGCAGCCCGGATGAAGGAACTTGCGCGGGCCGGGGCCTATGACAATGTCGTGTTCCATCGCGTGATCGAAGGTTTCATGGCGCAGACTGGCGATGTGGCGCATGGCAATACGGAAGTGAATTACAATCCGGGCCGCGCAGGGACAGGCGGATCAGATCTGCCGAATCTCAAGGCGGAATTTTCCGGTGTCCCGCATGATCGCGGCACCCTTGGGGCCGCGCGGTCGCAGAACCCTGACAGCGCCAACAGCCAGTTCTTCATCAATTTCAACGACAACCACTTTCTGAATCGCCAGTACACTGTCTATGGCCGGGTGATTTCGGGGATGGAGCATGTCGATGCGATCACCCGCGGCGAGCCCCCGGCGAACCCCGACAAGATGCTGAGCGTGAAGGTGGCCGCTGATGCGTGATCGTCTGATCTTCGGGGGGCTGTTTGCTCTGGGTTTCGTGATCCTTGGGGCAAGCTGGCTGAATATCACGCGCGCCAATGCCGATACTGAAGTGCCGTCCAGTCATGCAGGCCCTGTGATGGTGATCGAAGTCGCAGGACAGGCGACTGGCGAGATGCGCATCGCTTTGCGCGATGATCTGGCACCGCAGCATGTCGAACGGATCGTGACGCTGGCAGAGCGCGGCGATTACGATGGGGTCGTGTTTCACCGTGTGATTGATGGCTTCATGGCGCAGACCGGGGATGTCGCCAATGGAACCTTGAGCGGCAATCCACGCCTCTGGGGCACAGGAGGATCCGATCTGCCCAACCTGCCTGCAGAATTCTCCGATCAGTCTTTCGAGCGCGGGGTCGTCGGCATGGCGCGGTCGCAGAATCCGAACAGTGCCAATAGCCAGTTCTTCATCATGTTCGCGCCGGCACCGCATCTGGATGGGCAATATACCGTCGTGGGCCAGCTGAAAGAGGGTTATGATGTGCTCGACGCCATGAAGCGCGGCACGGGCGCCAATGGCGCGGTCGTCGGAGAGCCCGATCGGATGGCGCGCGTCACCATCGAATAGTCTTGGGCAGATAGACTGCAAGACAAAGCCGGGGCAGTGTGGACTGCCCCGGCTTTTCTGTAGGATCAGAGGTCAGCCGTCGGCATGCGCCTCGTTGAAGCGCGCTTCGATCCGTGCTGCGAGTTCCGGATCTGTCGTGGCCGCTTCACCGATGGCGATATACTCGTCCAGAGTGATCCCGTCGGCATTCTCCACCACCTCGAGAATTGCAGCATCGGCCGCTTCCACAATCGCCATCTGCTCGGCTTCATCTGTCGCGGCTTCAAGTTGGGCCAGATATTGCTGGCGCGTATCTGCGACGGCAAGTGCGGCATTGATGAAAGCATCGATCATCGTGTCATCGGCTGTGATCTCTGCTCCGTCCATCTGCATCTGGGCCTGTGCTTGCCCTGCAATCATCGGGCTTACAGCCAGGGCCGTCACAAAGGCAGTCGTCGTCAGCAGGCGGTTGAGTGTCATTAATCATCTCCTGTTTGCATTCACGCATTGGGTCGCGCGACCCTGCGCTTGACCCAGACCTAGGAACCATGGCGCGTGGATGCAAATCCCTCGGCGGAAATCCGCTGGAATTGCGTTGATTTAGCGCATGTTCTTCATTTAGTCAGCGGCCCAGAAGCTTGACCCCGCGTGACAGGCCATCGAGCGTCATTGGTACCATGCGGCCCTCAAAAATCTGCCCGATCATCTTGGTGGACTGGGTATAGCGCCAATGTGTCTCTGGGGTCGGATTGATCCACAGATGGTCGGGCCATTGCGCGCAGGCACGGCGCAACCAAGTCTCGCCCGATTCCTCGTTCCAATGCTCATTTGCGCCACCGGGGTAGAGCACTTCATAGGGCGACATCGCCGCGTCGCCCACAAAGATGCATTTCCAGTCACTGCCATAGTGGCGCAGCACATCCCATGTCGGCATGCGCTCGGTCCAGCGCCGCGCATTGTCGCGCCAGACAAATTCGTAAAGACAGTTGTGGAAGTAATAATGCTCGAAATGCTTGAATTCGGCCTTGGCGGCGCTGAACAGTTCTTCCACCGCGCGCACATGGTCATCCATCGACCCGCCGATATCCAGCAGCAGAAGCACTTTCACGGCATTGCGCCGCTCAGGCCGTGTGCGCACATCCAGCCAACCCTGTTCGGCGGTCGAACGGATCGTGCCATCAAGGTCCAGCTCCTGCTCGGCCCCGTCGCGCGCCCATTTGCGCAGGCGTTTCAGTGCGACCTTGATATTGCGCGTGCCCAATTTGACGGAATCATCCAGATTGCGGAATTCGCGCTTGTCCCAGACCTTGACCGCGCGTCTGTGGCGCGATCCATCCTGCCCGATCCGGACGCCTTCGGGGTTGTAGCCATAAGCCCCAAAGGGAGAGGTCCCCGCAGTCCCGATCCATTTACTGCCCCCCTGATGGCGGCCTTTCTGCTCTTCCAGCCGCTGGCGCAGCGTCTCCATCAGCTTGTCGAAGCCGCCCAGCGCCTCGATCTGCGCGCGTTCCTCTGGCGTCAGATGCTTCTCGGCCATCCTCTCCAGCCAGTCGCGCGGTAGGGCCACCGCGTCGAGCACCTGATCCAGACTGATCGCCTCAACCCCCGAGAAACTGGCCGAAAACGCCCGGTCAAACCGATCGAGATGGCGCTCATCCTTGACCATGGCCGTCCGGGCCAGATAGTAGAACCCGTCAATATCATAGGTCACAAGCCCGGCCTGTACGGCTTCCAGAAAGCTCAGATATTCGCGCAGGGACACAGGAACGGCATGGTCGCGCAAGCTCTGGAAGAACGGCAGGAACATGGTAACCTCAGAGCATTCTTTCAACACCGATTGTGACAAACAGACCGATCAGCGCGCCGATGATACTGCCGACAGCGCCATATTGCGCGCGGTCCTTCAGGTCGCCACCAGCCTGTCTGGCACTTCGCAGACCAATTAACAGACCTGCTATGGCCCCAAGGATCACGATCATGCTCTTTTCCTTCGTTAGTCGCGGATCAGCGCGGCGATTTCCGCGCGGCGATTGGCCGCCGCTTCTTCTGACCCAAAGCCGAATATGGCGAAAGGCACCGCATCGCGGCGCAATTGCTCGGCCTTGGCGTCGCGACCCATACGCTCCAGCGCCTGAGCGCGCAACAGCATCAGCGATGACAGCAGCGCGCCATTCTCTGTGCGTCGGGCAGGCCCCATGGCCGCTTCTGTCAGCCGCAGAACCAGCGGATATTGCCCCGCCCCCAGCGCCTGCGCGGCCAGATGCAATTCCACATGGGCGCGCGGCACGTCGCCACCGGGGCGGCTGGCATAGATCGCTGCAGCACTGACCAGGGCATTCAGCGCCTGTTCGCCTTCGCTGGCCGGGGCAAAGCGGGCGGCCAGAAACAGGCTGAAAGCCAGCCGTTCATCCTGCCAGCCTTCCGACAGTGCCAGGCGCAACGCGTCCTGCGCGAAGCGGAAACTGCGCCGCCGGTTGTGGTTGCCGAGTGCGCTTTCAATCGCGATATTCCAGGCCATCGGTGTGGGGATCGGGTCCAGCGGGACTGTGCTGCGCCGTTCCCCGCGCGGATTGAGCTGCGCAAGGATCGCTGGCACGCGCGCAGCCACGTCTGCGCGGCTCATGCCCACGCGCAGACTGGGGTGGTACCAGACCCGCAGGGCCAGCATGTCGAAACCGGTCGCCGAAGTCTGGAAATTGTCGTCATTCCAGATCGTCTCGCCGATCCGGTAGAGATCATTCAACGGCCCAAGCGCCTGAGTGATTTCTTCATGCAGGCAATCGCGCATTTCCTGCACATTGGTGTCCGACGGTGTGACGACAAGCACTTTCTCGCGCTCGACAACGCGCGCCCAGTCCAGATGCGCGCCGCGGGGATTGGCGCGGAACTCGGCCCAGCTGGACACATTCGGGATCACGAAACAGGCCGCATCGGGCACGACCCTGCGCATCAGCGCGCGCGGCACGAATTCGACCACGATATTCGCCGCTTCTGTCGTGCGCCGCACATCAAGTCGCGCTTCGTTGCGCAGGCGCGCGATAAACCGGTCCGTCTCGGTCGCGGCCAGGGGCGGGACAGCCCCGCTCAGTCGCAAGGTGACAGGGCCTTCGAAGCGCGAGAATTGCGGGATCTCGCGCCCGGATTCCAGCCGAAAGCCAAGCTCCAAAATATCCTGCGCGATCTGCGCATTGCTGCGCGCAGGTGCGAAAGGCCGGGGCGTCCCGAAGAGCGCGGCAGAACTGACCGCCCGCGATTGCACTGCCGGCGCCTCGGAAGAGATCGGCATCGCCTGGCGCGGGGCTTCGCAAGCCGCAGTTCCAAGGGCGATCAAGGCGATAAGTGCCGTTCGGGTCATGTCGGGCGCACATATTTGATGAACGGGGTTTCCTGCCCGATCTTGTCATAAAGCCTGCGCGCGGTTGCGTTGAAATCCTGCGTTGTCCAGTAGACATCCGGGACAGCGCGCGCATCCGCTGCGTGATAGACCGCTTCGATCAGTGCGCGACCTGCGCCCTGGGCGCGGGCCTGCTCGGTGACATAGAGATCCTGCAAATAACATATCCCGGCAGGTTTCCAGCAATGCGCATGAAACAGATAATGCACCAGCCCGACAGCCTGTCCATCTGACCAGGCCAGCAGGCCGCAGGGCGCATGCACATCATCGGACAAAAGCGCCTCGAAGGTCGCATTATAGACATCGAGCGGGAGTGTGGTTTCGTAAAAGTCCAGATAGGCGTACCAAAGCTGCGCCCAATGCGGCTTGTCCGCGCGTTGCAAGGGTGTGATGTCAAGCTGCATGTCAGCGCCGTTGTCCACGCGCCATGAAGGCAAGCCGCTCGAACAGATGCACATCCTGCTCATTCTTCAGCAGTGCCCCATGCAGCTTCGGCAAAGCGCTTGCGCCATCGCGTTTCAGATCTTCGGGCGACAGGTCTTCGGCCAGCAGCAATTTCAGCCAGTCCAGCACTTCAGAAGTAGAGGGCTTCTTTTTCAACCCCGGTGTTTCGCGAATCTCGTAGAATTGCGTCAAGGCTGTGGTCAGAAGCGCTGATCTGATGCCCGGAAAATGCACTTCGACAATCGCTTTCAGCGTCTCGATGTCGGGAAACCGGATATAGTGGAAGAAACACCGCCGCAGAAAGGCATCGGGCAGGTCTTTTTCATTATTCGACGTGATGATCACGATGGGCCGTTGCCGTGCTCTGATCGTCTCGCCTGTTTCATAGACGAAGAATTGCATCTGATCGAGCTCCTGCAGCAGATCGTTGGGAAACTCGATATCGGCCTTGTCGATCTCATCAATCAGCAGAACAACGCGCCCTTCCGCCGCGAAAGCCTGCCACAGCTTGCCTTGGCGGATGTAATTCTTCACATCATTGACGCGTGCATCGCCCAGCTGGCTGTCGCGCAACCGCGACACGGCGTCATATTCATAGAGCCCCTGTTGCGCGCGCGTGGTGGATTTGATCGACCATTCGATGATCGGCAGACCAAGCGAAGCCGCGACCTGACGCGCAAGCTCGGTCTTGCCGGTCCCCGGCTCACCCTTCACCAGCAGCGGGCGCTGCAGGGTCACTGCCGCATTGACCGCGATCTGCAGGTCGTCACTGGCGATATAACTGTCGGTTGAAGTGAAACGCATCCTGATCCGCTCTTGCCCCGGGCTTATACAAACTGACGCTGCAAATGCCCCTTTTTTCGCAACTTAGCCTGCGTATCAGCACAGGACAAGTCAGGTTGCGCAGGTGTTGCAACAGTTGATCAGACCATGGGCGGAAAGCGCGTGACAATTCGAGGCGCATCCGCTATCCGACGCCGCAGGGACGGGATGTAGGTGAGGCATCTATGAAAAACCTCAACACTTATGTTTCGGCAGAAACAGAGGAGCGGGGCATGAAACCAGAAACTTTTCTTCCGGAAGATTATCGACCGGCAGAAGATGAACCCTTCATGAATGAACGTCAGGTCGAATATTTCCGGCGCAAGTTGATTGTCTGGAAAGAAGACATTCTCAAGGGGTCGCAGGAAACACTCGCTGAACTGGCCAATTCCAGCCGCAATATCCCAGACGTGGCGGATCGGGCCTCGGAAGAAACCGACCGTGCTTTGGAACTGCGCACCCGCGACCGCCAGCGCAAGCTGATCTCAAAGATCGACGCGGCATTGCGCCGGATCGAGAATGGCGAGTTCGGCTATTGCGAAGCGACAGGCGAGCGTATTTCGCTCAAGCGTTTGGACGCGCGACCGATTGCCACGATGACGCTGCAGGCGCAGGAAGCGCATGAGCGCAATGAGCGCGTGCATCGCGACGACTAGGCGCTGGAACAGACCAGGTTGAAATGCAACACCGGGCGCAGGGCAGCGCCCGGTGTTGTCGTCTTGAAAGGGCTGTGATGAGCGTCAAGGGTCTGGATGTGCTGGTTGTGGGCGGTGGTGTTGCAGGCATCGGTGCAGCGAGCGCTTTTGCGCAGCGCGGCGCGCAGGTGACGCTACTGGAACAGGCGGCTGATTTTCTTGAAGTCGGGGCCGGGTTGCAGATCAGCCCGAACGGGGCGCGGGTCATCGCGGCGCTGGGGCAGGGGGCGTCCCTTGACCAGCTGGGCACGCGCAGTCGGGCCGTCGTGCTGCGCAAGGGCGCGACCGGGGCAGAGGTGTTGCGCATGGCGCTGCCGCAGGATGGGCCTGGCTTTCATCTGATCCATCGCGCAGATCTGATCGAGGTGCTTCGCGGCGGTCTGACCGATGTCGAAACCCGTAAACTTGCGCGCGTGGTGGCGGTTGCGCCGGATGGGCCGCGCCCCTCGGTCTCGCTGGAAGACGGCGCGCAGCTCTCGGCCGATCTGGTGCTGGGTGCGGATGGCCTGCATTCGGTGATCCGTCCCGCGCTTGCTGCACAGCCTGCGCAAGCCCCGTTTTTCACAGGGCAAGTGGCGTGGCGCGCGTTGATCCCCTGCACCCCGGACGAAGCCCCGGAAGCGCAGGTCTTCATGGGGCCGGGGCGGCATCTGGTCAGCTATCCGCTGCGCAACGGGCGCTTGCGCAATATCGTTGCTGTCGAGGAACGCGCAGACTGGGCCGCCGAGGGTTGGAGCCATCCGGGCGACCCCGACGCTTTGCGCCATGCTTTTGCCGGGTTCGGGGGTCCCGTGCCCGACTGGCTTGCGCAGGTGGAAACGCTTTGGCTGTGGGGCCTGTTCCGGCACCCGGTGGCCGCGCGGTGGCATCGCGGTCAGGCGGCGATCCTGGGCGATGCGGCCCATCCGACGCTGCCCTTCATGGCCCAGGGTGCCAATCTCGCGCTCGAAGATGCGTGGTCGCTGGCGCATGTGCTTGATGCAGCGCCGTCAGTCGCGGCAGGGCTGTCGGCGTGGCAGGACGCGCGCGCCCCCCGCGTCGCGCGCGTGATCGAGGCCGCCAATCGCAACGCACGCAACTATCACTTGCGCCCCCCACTTGCCCCGCTTGCCCATTTGATCCTGCGCGCCACGGGCCATATCATGCCCGGAGCGCCCTTGCGTCAATTCGCCTGGATCTACGACCACGATGTCACGGCTGCGTGAGCGCTGATGATCCCGGACAGCAGAAACCACATCTCAGACAGATGAGGATGGAAAGCAGATGATGGAAATTGACCGCGATCAAATCGCCTTGCTGGTGTATCTGAGCATCTGGGGCATCGCCTTGATCGGGTACTTCCTGATTGCGCGCGTTCAGGGGCTTGGCCAGAGTTTGCGTCAGTTGATCCTTTGGGGGCTGATCATTGTCGGCGTCGCAGCTGGCTATGGCTTGTGGCAGGACATCGCCCAGCAAAACCGCGTGTCTGTCGTAACAGATGGCACGGTTGCGCTGCGCGCGGATCGCAATGGCCATTTTCACCTGACGCTCGGCGTGAATGGCGTCCCGGTCGATTTTCTGATTGATACGGGCGCGAGTGATCTGGTGTTGTCGCGGCAGGACGCGCTGCGCGCAGGGGTCGATCTGGACCAGCTGAATTTCCTTGGTCAGGCGATGACGGCCAATGGCATGGTCCGTTCCGCGCGTGTCACTTTGGAGGAGGTCGTGCTCAGCGCAGGAGACATGACGATCCGCGATCAGAATGTGACCGCGTCGGTCACAGATGGCGATCTGAACATCTCGCTTGCTGGCATGACCTATCTGCGCCGCTTCGCGCGGATCTCCATCGAAGGCGACCGGCTGATCCTTGAACGCTGATCCGCCTTGCCCCGTTCATCCTTGTAAAAATATCCTGTAGAATCGCCCGTGGGTAAAGCCCGTTTGCGACGGGCAAGGCACCATCCCTTGTCGCACAGCGCAACCCACGCTAGACATAGCCAAAAGCGAAACACATGAGGCGCGCAATGCCAGAAGACCTGATCAATTCCTTCCTGACAGTCCCGGATGAACAGGGGCGTTTCGGCATTTATGGCGGGCGGTTCGTGTCGGAAACGCTGATGCCGTTGATCCTCGATCTGGAAGCCGAATATGAGCGCGCCAAGACGGATCCGGGCTTCTGGGCGCAGATGGATGATCTGTGGACGCATTATGTGGGCCGTCCCTCGCCCTTGTATTTCGCCGAGCGCCTGACCGAACATTGCGGCGGCGCGAAGATCTATCTCAAGCGCGATGAGCTGAACCATACTGGCGCGCATAAGATCAACAATGTGCTGGGCCAGATCCTGCTTGCGATGCGCATGGGCAAGACCCGCATCATCGCCGAAACCGGGGCCGGGCAGCATGGGGTGGCCACCGCGACAGTCTGCGCGCGCTTCGGGCTGAAATGCATCGTCTATATGGGCGCGCACGATGTCGAGCGGCAGGCCCCCAATGTGTTCCGGATGAAATTGCTTGGGGCCGAAGTGGTTCCTGTGAAATCCGGCCGCGGCACGCTGAAGGATGCGATGAATGATGCGCTGCGCGACTGGGTGACCAATGTGCGCGACACGTTTTACTGCATCGGCACAGTCGCGGGTCCGCACCCCTATCCTGCGATGGTGCGCGATTTCCAGTCGATCATCGGCAAGGAAACCCGCGAACAGATCATGGCGCGCGAGGGGCGTCTGCCCGATACGATCATCGCCGCTATTGGCGGCGGATCCAATGCCATGGGCCTGTTCCACCCCTTCCTTGACGACAAGGACGTGCGCATCATCGGGGTCGAGGCCGGGGGGCGTGGTGTGGACGACCGGATGGAACATTGCGCCTCATTGACGGGTGGGCGTCCGGGCGTGCTGCATGGCAATCGGACCTATTTGTTGCAGGATGAAGATGGCCAGATTCTGGAAGGGCATTCGATTTCAGCGGGTCTGGATTATCCCGGTATCGGGCCCGAACATGCCTGGCTGAAGGATATGGGCCGCGCAGAATATGTCTCGATCACCGATGACGAGGCCCTGGCCGCATTTCAGACCTGCTGCGCTCTGGAAGGGATCATTCCCGCGCTTGAGCCCTCTCATGCTTTGGCCCATGTCCTGAAAATCGCCCCAGACCTGCCTGCCGATCATTTGCTGGTCATGAATATGTGCGGTCGCGGCGATAAGGACATTTTCACGGTTGCTAAGCATCTGGGCTTTGAAATCTAAGCATAAACTTTAGTTTATGGGCTGAATATAAACTCTTTCTGGATAGAATACACAACGGCATCCGCATACTCAGTGCTTGGCAGACGGGGTTCCGTCGTTAGTCCAGGTTTGTAAATCGTACTTCAGGGATCGTTGTGCCGAACCAGCGAACCCAGGCGACTGAGAGTTTTGATCATGAGCGTTTCTTGCGTGACTCAGTTGCCATCGCAGGCTTCGGTGTCCGGTGAAGGGCGTCTGCCTTGACCCAATGGCGCCAACAGCTGTGTATGTGTAACGAGTGTCAGAAGTTCACCGCATCCCGCACCTATGATGCGGGATGCGGTTTTTTTGACATCCTGACAGATTTGACTGCAGCATGAGCCGGTTGCGCATCTGTTTCCAGCGCGTCACGCAACTATTTGCTTTGCTATTGTTGCTGGCAACGAAACCGCTTATCGCAGAAGAGCATCGGATCACTCCCCAGATGGTCAGCGCTGCGCTGGAAGCCCAAGGCTATACGATCGCTTCCCATACCCGTACTTTGCTCGGGCGCGTAAGGTTCGTGGCTTCGAAAGATTTGATCTGGCGTGAAATTGTACTGGATCTTTCAACCGGGCAGATCCTGCGCGATTATGCGGTGACGTTCAGCCCGGCTGAAGCCCCGAACCCCGAGAGTACCGACATGCCGCGTGGCGGGACAGTGATCGTCGACACTGAATTTCCGGGCGCAGGGGGCTGAGATGCTGCGAAGCCCGCGCCAGAGCAAGACACCAGAGCCGCACGAAAGGGAGGGGTCGTGACGCTCAAAATCCTGATATTGATTATGGTCATTGTACAAGCCGTTGGCGCGTTGTTCTTCATCAGCGATATCGCGATGTCCGTTCTGGGCATTGAGCGGCAACCGATTGACTGGCAGTTGCGCGAATTCATGGAAATCGGGGCAGCTGTCGCATTGCTGATCGGTCTGGTGCTGTCTGGGGTGCTGCTGGCGCAATCCCAGGCCCGGCTGGGTCGTGCTGAAGCGCAATTGCGCCGTGCCTCTGGCGCTTTCATGGAAGTGCTGGAAAGCCATTTCATGCAATGGCGCCTGACCCCTGCTGAGCGTGATGTGGCGTTTTTCGTGCTCAAGGGGTTCTCGATTGCCGAGATTGCCTCGTTTCGCAAGACATCAGAGGGCACCGTCAAAGCCCAGACCAATGCAATCTATCGCAAGGCCGGGGTCAGTGGCCGCGGGCAGTTGATGAGCGTTTTCATTGATGATCTGCTGGCCGATGACCTGGCGCAGAAACCCGCCAACGGTCGCGACACCAGCGCCGATTAGCGCATGGGTCTTTTCGCAAGGCCCCCTGCAACCGCCTTGCATCGCCACGCTCGCGGTCCCGTCTAGGCTCTGGGTGGACGGCTTTTGTACACTGGCAGGCACCAGCCATGGAGCATCGAACCCGCCCGAAGCGCGAATGTCAGCATCCCGCAGCCCAGTAATGTCAGCAGCATGGACTCAGTGACCATCGAGACCGCCAAAGCCCCAAGCGCGCCGCTCAGCGCCGCCGTCGCGTATAGCTCGCCTTTCTTCAGCACCAAGGGCAGTTCATTGCAGACGACATCGCGCATCAGCCCCCCGAATGTGCCGGTCGCCACCCCCATGATCAGCACAATCGGCCAGCTTTGCCCCATGCCCATCGCGACTCCGACGCCTGCAGGAACCGCGACACCAAGCGCCAGCGCGTCCAGCCATTCCAACGCCCGAAGCCGCGATTCCAGCAGATGCGCTGTGAAAAACACCAGCACTGCCGCAAGCGAGGCCGACAGGATCATCCCCGGATCCGCCACCCAGAACACTTGATCACGATTCAGGATCACATCGCGAAGTGTGCCGCCGCCGACTGCAGTCAGACAGGCGAGAAAGACGAAGCCCACAATATCCAGCTGCGCCCGACTGGCGGCCAGCGCGCCGGTCAGTCCGAAAATGAAGACGGACGCGTAATCTAGCCCTTGCAACAGGCTCATGTTCTGGCCGCTTTGTAAGGGGCCATGCCTTCCCGCGCCAATTCGTCCGCGCGTTCATTCTCGGGATGGCCCGCATGGCCCTTGACCCATTCCCATGTCACCTGGTGCTGCGCCTGCGCGGCCTCCAGCCGCTGCCATAGCTCGACATTCTTGACCGGCTTCTTGCCTGCAGTGCGCCAACCATTGCGCTTCCAGCCATGGATCCAGCTTGTGACCCCGTTTTTCACATAGGCGCTGTCAGTGACAATCGTGATCGTGCTCGGCTGGCGCAGCGTTTCCAGCGCGGTGATCGCGGCCATCAGCTCCATGCGATTGTTTGTGGTCTCGGCCTCGCCGCCCGAAAGCTCGCGTTCCTTGACGACCTCGCCCCCGCGCATGGCGCGCATCAGGACACCCCAGCCCCCCGGGCCGGGATTGCCGGAACAGGCCCCGTCCGTGTAGGCGATCAGCTCAGTCATCCAGGCCAACATAGCCGGGCAGGGCAGCCACGCGCGCAAGCCAGTTGCGCAGGGCCGGGAAGGGGGCCAGGTCAAAACCGCCAAGCGTTTCGGCCGTATGTGTGTAGGCGTAAAGGCAAATATCCGCGAGGCTCGGGCCATCACCCACCAGCCAGTCGCGCCTTGCCAGATGATCATCCATGATCTTGAGAATGGCGTGACCGCGCTCCAGCAGTTCCGCCAGCCCCTCAGGCGTTGCCTGTGCCTTGCGATGTGGATAGGTCAAGAGTGCCGCGCGGACTGCGATCACGCTTTCATGCTGGTTCTGCTCCCAGAACATCCAGGACAGCATCTGCACATGGTCCAGCGCATCAGCTGGCACGAACCGCGTGTCGCGTCCCAGATGGCACAGGATCGCATTTGATTCGGGCAGCAGCGTGCCGTCCTCCAGCTCCAGCACCGGGGCCTTGCCGAAGGGCAGTTTACCCTCTGCCTTGGCCTGGATCAGCGTCTCCCAGCCATATTCGACATGGATCAATTCGACCTTCAGCCCCGAAAGTGCCAGCAGCAGCCGCACTTTATAGCTGTTCCCGGATGAGGGCATATTGAAAAGTCGCATGGCCATTCCCCGCTTGGATCGCAAAAGGCTTAGCCCAGCCACAGCCCCAAGGCCAGCGCTACCAGAACCCCTGCTGTCAGGATCAACCGCAAGCGCATCCACCAGGCTGGGGCAAGCCCCCAGAAGGCAAATTGCCAATCAAGGCGCAGCAATGCCAGATAGCCCACCAGCAATGCACTCAGGGCTTGCGACGGACCGCCGCCGACCATGAAAAACACCCATAGCGCAGGCAGCACCGATAGTGCATACCCTGCGAGGCGGTTCTCGGCGCCCTGTGCAGCGAA
>SKSL01000164.1 GCA_007123015.1 Natronohydrobacter sp.
CAGTCATGCCCTCACCCCATGGCACCGTCCCCGATGGCCAGTTTCGGCACCTTCAGACCCCGCCCCTTGAGGGCGAGCAGCACCTCGCGCCAGCTTTGCGTGGACTCGCGCACACCGTCCTCGATGGCGAGGGAGTGCTTTTCTCCACGGGCATTTACCCCGATCACGACCAGCGCGCAGAGCTTGTCCTCGGCCGCACGCAGCCCGTTGCGCGGGACGCGCACCGCTGGTGCGACAGATGCCATCGACCCAAAGATAGGCCCAGTCATCCCGGCCAAGATCGGCCTTGCACCAGTCGCTGTATTCAGCGGCCCATTTCGCCTTGAGCCGCGCGACGGTGTTGGCAGAGAACCCAGCGGCGTCCGGACCGAGCAGGGCTTTCAGCGCCCCGTCCATCTCGCCGGTCCTTGCGTCGGGGAAATGGTCCCCCAGACCATTTCCTGATCCTCCTCACCCTTGAGATACAGCCAGGGCAGCGCCGCCTCCAATGTCCTGGCCTTGCGCATATAGGGCGGGACCAGCGCGGAATGGAAGCTGACAGGCTTGCCAGTCTTTGAACGCACCTTGGGCACCTTCACCGTGACAGGACCGATACCAGTTTGCACGGCCCGTTCCGGGTGGTGGCCATTGCGGACAACGCTCGCATGACCCTCAGCGGTCTTTCGGTCCCGAAACCGTGCCATGAAGACCTCAAGCTCGGCCTCGATCGCCGATTGCAGCAATTCCCGCGCGCCCTTGCGCAGAAGATCGGTCAATGGGTCCGAGATCGCATCTCGACCAGCAAATTCAACAATGGTACTCTCGTCCATGGTGGTGCGTCCTCTTCGGTTGGCGGGTTGTGTCGCAACGACACTCCAACCAGATGCACCGCCAGCTTTCAGATCCTCGAAACACCAGATTCAGTCGTAGCTCCGGCAAGCCTTCCCCATGCCGCAGCGTGGTCGCGGAAAACCCATCTCTCCTTCTGCGATGCAATCGGGGCAGTCCGCCTCGCCCTATGGATACCAGACGTTTCTTACCACGCCTCGCAGACCGAGAAGCAGATAAAATCCCGCCAGAACGCTTCTTTCGAATGACTCAAGCCATATGCTGCGCCGCATAGCTCCGGAAAATGCACAAAGTCGAGCTGAGGTCTTGCAGGGTCGACCCCCGTCCGTCACGCCTCTTTCTGTGCGGCAGACATCGGACGGCGCGACCCGCTTCCTGCGCAAGGCGCGCGCGGGCCGCGTAAGGTGCGTGGTCACCACGCACCCTACTCCAGTGGTCCGGTCCGAAACCCATCGCTGCCTCGGCGCGCATGGTTGGTTTGACTGTCGCAGAAATGTCACCAAGCTCGCTTTCAACTCAAGGCGAAAGCACTGCGGGCCAACCACTGCAGGCCTTATCAGATAGGCTGACAACATCGGCATCAGAGCAGAGCGCGCCCACACACACCAGAAACATTGGACAAGGACAGCATGAGCGAGCAGAACACAGAGCACTTCCCTCCGCGCCAGGGCAATGCAGGCGAGGTTTTCAGAGCCTTCCTGAAACTCGGCCTGACCTCTTTCGGGGGGCCAATTGCGCATCTGGGCTATTACCGCGATGAATTGGTCTTGCGACGGCGCTGGCTGAGCGAGGCTGCTTATGCTGATCTCGTCGCGCTCTGCCAGTTCCTGCCGGGTCCGGGCTCATCGCAAGTGGGGTTTTCACTCGGGCTTATGCGTGCTGGCTGGTGGGGCGCGCTTGCCGCTTTTGTGGCCTTCACTCTGCCCTCGGCCCTGATCCTGCTGGTTTTCGCGACGACCGCCGCACAGCTGGGTGGCCCGGTGGGCATTGGTGCTTTGAACGGGCTGAAAATCGTCGCTGTCGCGATCATTGCGCAGGCGGTCTGGGGGATGGCGCGGGCGCTCTGTCCGGACCCTGCGCGCGCCTCGATTGCCGTGGGCGCTGTGGCCGTGCTTGCCATGCTGCCCGGCGCTTTCGGGATGGTGGCGGCGATTGCCTTCGGTGCCACGCTGGGTCTTGCGCTGGGGCGGGGTGTCAGCACGCCTGTCGGCGGGCAAGTGATGGTGCCCGTGTCACGGCGAGTCGCGCTCGTGGCATTGGTCACCTTCTGCGCGCTGCTGATCGCGCTGCCGCTTCTGGCAGGTCAAAGCCAGAGCTTCGCTGTGATTGACGCCTTCTACCGTGCGGGTGCACTGGTTTTTGGGGGTGGGCATGTGGTGCTGCCGCTGCTCGAAGCCGAAACTGTCGCGCGCGGCTGGATCAGCGCAGAGGATTTCCTGGCCGGGTATGGTGCAGCGCAAGCGATACCGGGGCCGCTCTTTACCTTCTCGGCCTATCTTGGCGCTGTTCTAGGGCCAGAACCTAATGGGCTGATGGGCGCGGCACTGGCGTTGACCGCGATCTTCCTGCCGGGTCTCTTGCTGCTGGTCGCCGTGCTGCCCTTTTGGGACCACTTCCGCAGCATGGCTTCGGCGCAATCGCTGATGCAGGGCGCCAATGCCGCAGTGGTTGGGGTTTTGGGCGCAGCGCTCTATAATCCGGTTTTCACCAGCGCCATCGGAGATATGCGCGATTTCGCGCTGGCCTTGGGGTGCTTCGTACTGCTGATCACATGGAAGGCCCCGGCCTGGGCCGTGGTGATCGTCGCGGCGACCGGGGGCGCAGGGCTGGCACTGCTGAGCTGAGGGTTCAGAACATCGGCGCGTATTTCCACGCATCCGCATCGGGTGTCACAGCATCGAGGTCATACTCGGCCTCTTGCAGACGCCGCGCGATCAACAGACCCTCGGCGGCTGCGCGGTCCACCAGCGCCCTGCCCTGATCGACATCCTGCGCGACACCGCGCCCGCGCATCATGTCGATCCCGTGGTTATACATACCCACAGGGTCACCCAGTTCCGCTGCGCGTCGGCTCCACTCCGTGGCGCGGTCCGGATCTTCATCTGCGCCCAGACCGTTATGATCCAGCTGGCTCATCCAGTTCATGGCAGCTGTCCAACCGGCATTGGCACAAGACTCGAAAATGATGCGGGCTTGTTCATGACGTCCGCCTTTGGTCGCCAAATAGCCATTGGCGCAGACAATCATGTCCACATCGCCCCGTCTGGCCCGTTCCACGAGACGCTCAAGCGTCATCTCTTCTGGGTTGGTGGTGCCGTATTGCGAAAAATCCTCTTCGGCAATTGCCAAAGCCGGGAGGACAATCAATGGTAGGATCAAGCGCATTTGTAGCTCCTTGTTAACTGGCCTTGCGCGACATGATACCACGCGCGGGGTCGAATCCCCAGAGCGCAAGTGCCAGAAAGACCGCGAAGGTCAGGGCCACCATGCCAAAGGCTTCCGGATTGAATCGTAGATAGAGCGCGAAGCGGATCAGTTCCACAGCATGCGAAAACGGGTTCCACGCGCAGATATCGCGCAGCAGGGTTGAGGATTCCGCCATGCGCCAGAGCGGATACAGCGCTGTCGAGAGGAAGAAGACGGGGAAGATCACGAAATTCATGACACCCGCAAAATTCTCGAGTTGCCGGATGGTCGAGGCGAGAAACAGCCCCACTGCCCCCAGCATCATGCCCGAGACGACAAGCGCAGGCAGCACATAGAGATAGCCCATCGGCGGCAGCCGGATACCGTAAAGATAGGCAATCAGCAGGAAGGCATAGACCTGCAGGATCGAGACCAGCACTCCTGCCAGCAGCTTGCACATCAGAAGCCACCAGCGCGGCAAGGGTGCTGTCAGCAAAAGCCGCATCGAGCCCATTTCCCGGTCATAAACAAGGCTGAGCGCCGATTGCATCGCATTGAAAAGCTGGATCATCGCGATCAGGCCGGGGATGATATAGACCTCATAGGTGATATAGGTCTGATAGGGTGGCGTGATCGACAGGCCAAGGGCCGCGCGAAAACCAGCAGCAAATACGATAAGCCAGACCAGCGGCCGGACGAGCGCGGCCAGAAAGCGCTCGCGCTGGGTGACAAAGCGCAAGGCCTCGCGGACCAGGATGGCCGAGAGGGCGCGCAGATAGTGGGTCATGCGGCCTCCTCGGTCAGGGCCATGAAATGCGGACCAAGCTGGCCTTCGGGGGCAAGATCAGCAGCTTTCCCGCTCTGGACCATCTGACCGCGATGGAGGATCAGGACAGTATCGGCCGGCGCGACCTCATCGACCAGATGCGTGGCCCAAAGCACAGCAATTCCGTCTGCGCGCGCCAGATCATGCACATGCGCGGTGATCGCCGCACGCGCGCGGGCGTCAAGACCCACAGTGGGTTCATCAAGCAGCAGCAAGCGCGGGCGGTGCATCAGCGCGCGGGCGATTTCCAACCGACGGCGATGGCCGCCATTCAGGGCGCGGGTCTTTTCGTGGGCGCGTTCGGCCATGTCGAGGCGGTCCAGAACTTCCGCCCCGCGCAGGGCCGCTTCGCGCCGTGACAATCCATGCAAAGCCCCGAAATAAGCCAGATTGCGCGCAACGCTCAGGTCCAGATCAAGCGTCGGTTGCTGAAACACAACGCCCATCTGCGCCAGCGCCGCGCGCGGATTTGCGTGCAGGTCCCGCCCCATGACAGAGATGCGCCCCTCGCGCGCGACAAAGAGCCGGGTCAGCAGGGCAAAAAGCGTCGATTTGCCTGCACCATTTGGACCCAGCAGCGCACAAAACTGGCCTTGATCAACGCGAAAAGAGACGCAATCAAGCGCCTCTTTCGTCCCAAAACGGAAACTGAGATCAGAGACCTCTAGCGCCGTCATCAGCTATCCGCGGGCCGGTAAGCAGCCCCCCATGGGAAACGGCCCACTTTGACAGTCTTGATCGGCTCATTGCGTTCCAGATCGATGATCGTCACATCGCCCGACACGCCATTGGTGGTGAAGAGAAGTTTTTCATCATCGGACATGGCCATATGCCAGACCCGGCGACCCACCAGATGGTAGTCGAGCACTTCATAATTTTCGATATCCACCACTGCGATCCGGTTTGCCGGGCCAAGCGCGACATAAGCGCGGGTCATGTCCTCGGTCAGACGAAAGCCCACGGGCTGCACGTCATGGGGATGGACATCGGGGATCTCGAAGCGGATTTCCGCAAGTTCCTCGAAGGTTTCCGTATCAAACACATGCAGCCCGCCGCCGATTTCAGCGCTCACGAACAAGCGCGCATCATCGGTGGTGAATTCCGCATGGCGCGGGCGCGAGCCGACCAGCGAGTTGTGGAAAATCTCGAAGCTCTCTGTGTCGATCCAATGCGCCATATTGGTGGTTTCCGACGTGGTGATGGCGATCGTGCCTGCGTGGTTGATGGCCTTGCCTTCCGGCTCGACCCCCACAGGGATCTGCGCCACGATCACGCGCTCTTCGACATCAAGCACGGATGTGATGTTGTCATCTTCATTCGAGATCCAGATATGGCGGTTATCGGGATGCAGCGCGAAGGTTTCCGGATTCTCGCCTGAGGGCAGATTGTGCAGGATCTGGCGCGTTTCCACGTCGATCACCTGAATCGTGCTGTCATCAGAGGCGCAGAGATAGGCCACCTTATAGTCATGGCTGAACATGATCCCACGCGGGCGCGCGCCCACCTGGATCGTCTCGACCACTTCCATCGTCGCAACGTCGATCACGCTGACAGTGGCATCGCGCTCATTCGAGACCCAGACCTCTTGCGCGAAGGCAGGGGTGGTCAGCATGGATGTGAGTGCGATCACAGAGACAGTTGTACGGTTCATTCTTTCGGTCCTTTCAGTCAAAAGCTGTGCAAGCCGTTTCAGGCCGGTCACGGCCCAATGTATCCAGCGTGCTTGATTCATGCAGGAAACCCGGCATCGGGGTCATGGCGACCAGCGCAGTCCGTGTGGCCACGGGCATCGGCTGGCGCATCTGGCCATTCCAGTCGCGATAGGTGATCGCTGCGCCCTTGAAGGCGGCAAGTTCGAACGCATCACCAAGAATATAGTCGCGCAGCGCCACAGGGTCGCTGGTGTTCAGCCGCGTCACGGCCTCGCCCACGGACCGCACCGCCGCCCAGGCCGCATAGTCCACAGCGCCCATCGGGCGGTCAGCCTGTCGCTTGAAACGCAGTTGCAATTGCGCTGCGCCAAAGGCTTCGACCCGGTCGGACCACGCATCGGGGCGCGCGCCAGCAGATCCTGCGACCGGGCGGGGTTCCCATGCGTTGAATTCAAGGAAAGGGCCGAAATCGTCTGACTCGTCTGCAACCAGCATCACATGATGGCTGGGGAAATCCTGCGTGAAAAGCGGGAATTCCTGGCCGATATTGCGCCGCATGTCGGAATCGGTGTCCCAATCCCTTTCGGCCCGCAATCTTGCGCCGAATTTCGTCGCGGACTGGCGCAGCGCCTCGGCAAAAGCGCGGTCCGCGTCGCGCGGGCCTGTGATCATGACCAGATCGGTCCAGCGTTTTGTTACCAGAAACTGCATCAGCGCGTCGGCGCGCATGGCGTAGCTGGGCATGGTGTGCAGCACATTCGCGCGGCAGTCCGCTTCGCGCAAGCTTTCGGATTCCGCACTTGCATTGAAGATCAGGGCATCCTCTGCCTCGGGCAGATCGGCCAGAGCGAGAAGCGCGTCAGCAGGGGCATTCACGACCAGAATGCG
>SKSL01000240.1 GCA_007123015.1 Natronohydrobacter sp.
AGATGCAGATCGACCTGTTCTATGCCGACCAACTTGTGCCTACGGAAGAACTGTTCCAGGCCATGCAGCGCGGCACGATCGACGCGGTGCAATCGGATGACGATTCGATGGCGTCGCCGACTGAAGTGACGGTATTCGGCGGCTATTTCCCTTTTGCCAGCCGCTATTCGCTGGACGTGCCCGCTCTGTTCAATGACTGGGGCCTGAACGAGATCTGGGCCGAGGAATACGAGAAGGTTGGCGTCAAGCATATCTCGGCAGGGTCATGGGACCCGTGCCATTTCATCACCTCGTCGCCCATCACCTCGCTGGCTGAACTGGAAGGCAAGCGGGTCTTCACCTTCCCCACCGCGGGGCGTTTCCTGTCGCAATTCGGTGTCGTACCGGTGACCGTGCCTTGGGAAGATGTCGAGATTGCGCTGCAAACGCGCGAGATCGACGGGGTCGCATGGTGCGGGATCACCGAAGCCTATGAGGTGGGCTGGGCCGATATCTGTAGCCACTTCCTGACCAACAATATCTCTGGCGCCTGGATCGGGCATTTCTTTGCCAATATGGACCGCTGGAATGAATTGCCCGAACATCTGCAAAACCTGATGGCTACCTGTTTTGAGCAGTCGCATTACTACCGCCAGCACTGGTATTGGGCCGGCGAAGCCCGGCTGCGCACGGAAGGCGACAAGCTGGAACTGACGTCGATCCCGGATGCCGAATGGGCGGGCGTCGAAGCAGCTGCGCGCGATTTCTGGGAAGAGATTGCGGCGGAATCGGAAACCAAGGCGAAAGTCGTGGAAATTTTCCGCAACTACAATGCGGCGATGGACAAGGCCGGACGGCCTTATCGTTATTCCTGAGGAAAGGCTGGGGGGGCTGTCTGCCCCCCCAGCCCCCCCGAGGATATTTCTGCAAGGATGAATGAGAAAGAGGGGCGAGAGAGCGGTCATGATGACACTGCAAGAGTTGCGCGCGGCGTTTGAGGCAGGCGAGATTGACACGGTTCTGGTCGCCGCGCCTGATATGCAGGGCCGCTTGATGGGCAAGCGGTTTCACGCTGCGCATTTTCTGGCCTCGGGGTATGAGGAGACGCATTGCTGCAATTACCTGCTGGCCACTGATATGGAGATGCTGACGGTTGAGGGCTACGCCTCTACGTCTTGGGCGAAGGGCTATGGCGACTATGTCATGAAGCCTGATCTTGCGACCTTGCGACCCGTGCCGTGGCTGCCGGGCACAGCGCTGGTGTTGTGCGATTTGCTGGATCATCACACGCATGAAGAGATCGCGATTTCGCCGCGCGCCATCCTGAAACGGCAGGTCGGGCAGGCGCGCGCGATGGGCTATGCGGCGATGGCGGCCACAGAGCTGGAGTTTTTCATCTTCGAGCAGAGCTATGAGGCGCTGCGCGATGGCGGGACGGATCATTTGACGCCAATCTCGGGTTATAACGAGGATTATCACCTGTTCCAGACCTCGAAAGAAGAGCCGCTGATGCGGGCTTTGCGCAACGGGCTTTATGGTGCGGGCATCCCGGTCGAGAATTCCAAGGGAGAGGCTGAGGCAGGCCAGGCCGAGATCAACATCCGATATGACGAGATGCTGACGACAGCTGATTATCATGTCATTACCAAGCAGGCGACCAAGGAAGTCGCGCATGGGCTTGGCAAATCCGTGACCTTCATGGCGAAATATGACCACAGGCGGGCCGGGTCGTCGAGCCATGTGCATCAGTCGCTCTGGACGCTGGATGGCCAGCCTGCATTTCTGGACAAGAGCGCGGAATATGGGATGTCGACGCTGATGCGGCAGTATATGGCGGGCCAGTTGGCGCATGCGGGCGAGATCACCGCGCTGCTTGCGCCCAATGTGAACAGCTACAAGCGTTTCTGCGTCGGCATGTTCGCCCCCACCAAGGCAGTCTGGTCACTGGACAACCGCACCGCCGGTTTCCGCGTCTGTGGCGACGGCACCAAGGCCGTGCGGGTGGAATGCCGGATCGGCGGGGCCGATCTGAACCCTTATCTTGCCTGCGCGGGTCTGCTGGCGGCGGGGCTTGCGGGGATAGATTCTGGCCTTGAGCTGGAACCCGAGATGCGCGGCGACAGCTACCAGAACGCGGGCGCGCGCGAGATCCCCAAGACCCTGCGCCATGCCGCCGATCTGCTGGAGGGATCGGCCATGCTGCGCGCGGCCTTCGGTGATGAGGTGGTTGATCATTACACCCGCGCTGCACGCTGGGAGATCGAGGAGCATGACCGTGTCGTGACCGACTGGGAGCGCAAGCGCCTGCTAGAGCGCGGCTAGGGCAATTCCTTCCCTGCGTGAAACAAGACTTCAACATCGTTCAGGAGAGAAGATGACTGTGATCAATTTGATCTCGCCCATAGACGGGTCTGTCTATGTCCAGCGGGACGCGCTGCCGGAGCAGGCGGCGAGGGATGCGGTGGCTCGCGCGCGCGCTGCGCAGGGCACCTGGTCTGCCCTCCCGCTGGAGAGGCGCATCGCGACTGTAATGGCCGGGATCGACGCGCTTGAGCAGATGGCCCCGCAGATCGTGCCAGAACTGGCCTGGCAGATGGGACGCCCGGTGCGCTATGGCGGCGAATTTGGCGGCGTGCGCGAACGTGCGGCCTATATGGCCAAGATCGCGGCGGCGGCGCTGGCTGATAAGGTGATCGAGGAGAGTGATCGTTTCACGCGTCTGCTGGCGCGCGAAGCGCAAGGCGTGGTGTTTGTCATCGCGCCGTGGAATTACCCTTTCCTGACGGCAGTGAACACGATCGTGCCGGCACTGATTGCCGGAAATGCCGTGGTGCTGAAGCATGCGAGCCAGACTTTGCTCGCGGGCGAGCGGTTGGCAGAGGCCTTTCACAAGGCAGGCGTGCCGAAAGATGTATTTCAGAACGTCGTGCTGGATCACGCCACGACAGAGGCCCTGATCCGCGCCCGCGCCTTTGATTTCGTGAATTTCACGGGCTCGGTGGGCGGTGGGCGCGCGATTGAACAGGCCGCAGCGGGCACGTTCACCGGCACGGGACTGGAACTCGGTGGCAAGGATCCGGGCTATGTGCGTGCCGATGCCGATCTGGACGCAGCCGTGGACGGGCTGATGGATGGCGCGATGTTCAATTCGGGTCAGTGCTGCTGCGGGATCGAACGCATCTATGTGCATGAGAGCCTCTATGGCCCCTTTGTCGAAAAGGCAGTGGCATGGGTGCGCGGGCAGCGCCTTGGCAATCCGCTGGAGCAGGACACCACGATGGGGCCGATGGCCCATGCGCGTTTCGCGGCTATCGTGCGCGCGCAGATCGCAGATGCTGTGGCGGCGGGTGCCAAGGCGCTGATCGACGTGGCAGAGTTCCCCGCTGATGATGGCGGGGCCTATCTGGCGCCGCAGATTCTGGTGGATGTCACGCATGACATGCGCGTTATGCGCGAGGAAAGCTTCGGGCCGGTGGTGGGGATCATGCCGGTACGCGATGATGCGGAGGCAATCGGTTTCATGAATGATTGCGCCTATGGACTGACGGCTTCGATCTGGACACGCGACGCGGCGGCAGCGCGTGCCATCGGGGCGCAGCTTCAGACCGGCACAGTTCTGATGAATCGCTGCGATTATCTAGACCCGGCGCTGTGCTGGACCGGCTGCAAGGATACCGGGCGCGGCACGGCGCTGTCTGCCCTTGGCTATCATGCACTCACGCGTGTGAAATCTTATCATCTGAAAAAGGCGTAAGTCATGGGACTGAGTGCAAACTGGAGCTATCCGACCACGATCAAATTCGGGGCAGGGCGGATTTCGGAACTTGCCGAACACTGCAAGGTCGTGGGGATCGCGCGGCCCTTGCTGGTCACGGATCGCGCGCTGGCCACACTGCCGATCACCGCGCAGGCGCTCGATATCCTCGACGCAGCCGGTCTCGGCCGCGCCATGTTCAGCGAGGTGGACCCGAACCCCACCGAGGCTAATATGGAGGCCGGTCTGCACGTCTATCGCGCCGGCGGGCATGATGGTGTCGTGGCCTTTGGTGGCGGTTCGGCGCTGGATCTGGGCAAGATGATCGCGCTGATGGTGGATCAGCCTGTCACTGTCTGGGATCTGGAAGATATCGGCGACTGGTGGACGCGGGCCAATCCCGACACGATTGCGCCGATCATTGCCGTGCCGACCACGGCCGGGACCGGGTCGGAGGTCGGGCGCGCGGGCGTTCTGACTGACAACACCACGCATCGCAAGAAGATCATCTTCCACCCCAAGCTGATGCCAGCAGTCACGATCTGTGATCCGGCGCTGACCGTGGGCATGCCCGCCTTCATCACAGCAGGCACGGGCATGGATGCCTTTGCGCATTGTCTGGAAGCTTATTGCAGCCCGCATTACCACCCTATGAGCCACGGCATTGCGCTGGAAGGGATGCGGCTGGTGCTGGAGAACCTGCCACGCGTCTATGCCACCCCGGATGATCTGGATGCACGTGCGCAGATGATGTCTGCCGCGGCGATGGGTGCTGTCGCCTTCCAGAAAGGTCTGGGCGCGATCCACAGCCTCAGCCACCCGATCGGCGCGGTCTACAACACCCATCACGGCACCACCAATGCCGTGGTGATGCCGATGGTGCTCGCGTTCAATCGTCCCGCCATCGAAGAGCGCATCACGCGCGCGGCGGCCTATCTGGGCATCTCCCGCGGGTTTGACGGCTTTTATGCTCATATCATGGAGTTGCGCGCCAAACTGTCCATCCCTGCCAATCTGAGTGCGATGGGGGTCGAGGCCGGCAGTCTGGACGAATTGACCGAAATGGCGCTGCTCGATCCGTCCTGTGGTGGCAATCCTATTGAAATGACGCGCGAGAATACGCGCGCCCTGTTCGAGGCGTGTTTGTGATATCGCCAGTCAGGGAGAACACATCATCGCGCGATCATAGATACATGAAAAGGGAGTCATGCCAGGGGTATCCGACATGATGTGTCGCTATCCGGCGCAAGGGCATACCTGCAATAGCAAACAGTGAGGATGTTCTCTGTCACGTGCTTGCAGGTCAGGCGACCGCCTCAAGTTGGCGTGGCGTGAAGTACCCACGCAGGCCGAGCACTGCGGCGATGTCCCGCGACTTTACAAAATTCGCTATCTGTCAACTGCGGTTGTTGAGCCGCAGCGAGGCGACTGGCCGCTTTAGCCATTTTCTGCGGCTGCAATACCGCTGGGTTACAGTCGGCAAACCGCCCTTCGCGCTGGCTTCAGCTGCCTCACGAGCGCCGATAGGTTAGCAAGCGGTTATCGGCAGGCATCATGCCGGGTGGTTCAATAGTGAAGTCCTGCGCCAGCGCTAATTTGTTGATGGCCTCAACGTGGCGCAGCCCCCAATCTGAGTTTCGCATGCGCAGATCAGCGTCGAACGCGGCGTTGCCGGGGCCGGTGAAACTGCCGTTCTCATTGAACGGGCCGTAGATGAGGAGCAATCCCCCCTGCCCGAGCCGCGCGGCGGCGCCATTGATCAGTCCTTCGGTGGCCGCCCAAGGGGCGATATGGGTCAGGTTGGCGGTGAAGATCGAATCAACTGCCGGGCCGGGCCATGGCGGGCGGGCGGCGTCAAGCAGCACGGGAGGAAGCACCCGGCCCGCCAGGCGGGGGCAAAGTCCGCGCCAGTCCTCGATAGCGGCAAGCCCCTCTCGCGTGGCCTCGCTCGGCTGCCATGTAACTTGCGGCAGGCTGCGCGCCATCCAGAGCGCGTGTTCGCCTGTGCCGGAGGCGATTTCCAGCACGCTGCAGGGCGTGGCGGGCAAAACCTGTGCCAGTGCCGCCGCGATGGGCCCGCGGTTACGGGTTGTGGCCGGGGCGTGCCGCATATGCGGCAGGCGCGCCACAGTCGCTGCAGGGTCTGCGAGCGGATCGAACTCTGTCATCTCTCAAGAACTCTCTGACTGCAACTACCCATCGACAAGCCCCCAGAATCCGTATTTCCGCCCATGCTGCACGCGCAGGTTTTCGACAAACTGACCATGCGCAGGATGGGTGCCATAATCACTGATCGCCGCATCAGCAGACTGACATTCTGCCAGATGCCGCGCCGCATGGCGGTAGCGCGAGGATTTCGCCCCGCTCAGCGTATCCGTGATCATCGCCCGGCGCAGCAGGGTGGCGGTCAGCGGGTGACGGGCGTCGAGCGCTTCTGCCGCCTGGCTCAGGGTCATGTAGTCATTGCCATCCAGCGCCTCGGCCCGCGACAGCACAAGCTCCGCCGCGCGGTCGAGCGATGGCCAAAGGATCAGAAAGTCCAGCGCCACATTCAGGAGGGGATGGTCCATGACGATCTCAAGCGCCTTTTCTTCTGCCTCGATATCATCAAATTCCGGCAGCAGCTTGAGGTATTTGCGCAAGGCGCGCGCGCTTAGATATTGCGCAAATGTCGACCATAAATGCGCCTTCAGGTCATCGAGCTTGCCCAGTTGCACAAGGCAGTCTTCATAGACCTCATCCAACTCGGAACTGAACCGACGAAACGGGCTATCCGCCTCGTGCGCCATTGCATTCTGGATGATCTCATAGGCTTCCTGCACACGGCCCGCAGCCAGCAAGCGCTGCGCGACAT
>SKSL01000220.1 GCA_007123015.1 Natronohydrobacter sp.
GGCGAGAGAACAGTTGGTCATGGACGAATTCCTTGGAGGGAAAGAGTCCGTGTTCAGAATCCATCTCGCCGGTCGACACCACCCCCGAAATCACCAAATCACACCTGTGTCGTGTAGTGTGGCCCCTGTTACAAATTTATATATTAACACACTGAATATAAATATATTTCGTGTAATTTAGGTTCTGGCGCCGCAAGGCGTGGTGGTTCAAGTCCCTCCACCCGCACCAAATCACTTGATCTGACGCAAGACCCGTTCCAGCGTGTTCAGAAAGCGCGAACGGTCCGATTTGGTAAAACCTTTGCCGCCACCTTGCCGGAACGGGTCTGCTGCACGCAGATCAGTCATCAGATCGCGCGTCGCGAGCACAGAGCCGATATTGTCCTCGGTCAACACCTCGCCATTATGCTTGATCACCTGCGCGCCAGCAGTGATGCAGCGATGCGCAAGCGGAATATCACTGGTGATCACCACATCGCCCGGCCCGGCGCGCTCGGCGATCCAGTCATCGGCGACATCCGGTCCTTCCGGGACGATCACATTCCGGATGAACGGATTGTTTGACGGGCGGATACCGCCATTCGAGACGATGATCATCGCCACTTTGTGGCGGGTGCCCACGCGCTCGACCTCTGCCTTGACCGGGCAGGCATCGGCATCGACATAGACCGTCATGTGCCAAACATCGGGAATGTGACGCCGAGCGCCCAGGCCAGCACCAGCCCCAGCCCGATCCCGCCGGCAGCAGGTAGGCCCGTGCGCCGTCCGACCCAACCCGAGAGCGTGCCGAAGAGAAGAAAAAACAGCACGATCACGGGCAGGATGATCAGCAGGAAGAACAGCCGCTCGAAATTCAGCGCCACCGCCAGCCCGAGCGAGGCGAGGAAGGCCAGCCGCACCACCAGTACCCGCCAGAAGGGTGCCCGCCCGCCTTGGGTCAGCAGCCCGTCGCCCAGAAGGAAGGGCACCGCGCCAAGCGCCAGCGCTGCGATGACAGTGGCGCGGCCCGGATGCGGAAAGAAAGAGGCGACATAGCGGTCGAGCACGCCGCCCAGAATGACAATGCCGAAAAACGCGACAGCCAGCGCGACCCAGAGCACGCGCAATGTGAATTGCTGGCGCAACTGCCCAGTATAGCCCAAAGCCACAAGCGTCAGCGCCCCGTAAAGCCCCAGATGCAGCGCCAGATAGTCGGCCACCAGAACCGGCAAGAGCCGCACATCGAATGGTGCCAGCATCAAGGGAACCAGAATAGCGGGGACAAGCGCCACGATCAGGAAAGCACGTGTCGGCAGCGCATCCGGGCGCATTGGGGGGGAACCGGGCAGGGCGCGCGCAAGGGGCCAGCCAAGCGCGCAGGTCGCGACCAGCAACAACATGATCCAGCCGCCGCGCCAGGGGATTTCTGCGGTGCTTTCACGTCCGAAAACCGCATCCAGCCAGTCGCGCGCCTCTGCCAGCGACACTGTGGAATAGAGTACGCCGACATGCTCGACCCCCGGTGCCAGCACCGCCCGCCGCCCTGTGCCTGCGCTGGGGTCACCGACAGTCTGGCCGATCTGCGCCTGCGGGTCGGCCAGACGCACTGCGTCCAGCGCCGCTTCGGCCAGCATGCCTTCCCATGCGCCGGTGATAACCAGCAGGTTCTGCGGCGCGTCCTCGCTCACGGCCAGAGAGAACATCGATACGCCGATGACCGCATCACCGGGGGGCGTGTCCATGGTCTGGCGCACCACGATATCGGATGCCATGGAATGGCCCAGATAAGCCAGTCGACCATCAGCGCGCGGATGGGCGAGGGCGGCTTGGGCCACGCGGCCAGTTTCCATCATCAAAAGCCGTGTGGTCCCTTCAATGGCCTCGACATCGCCCGACATGGGCTGTGGATTGCGGCCATGGCCTTCGAAATCGAAACTGGCCACGACATAGCCCGTCTGCGCCAGCACCAGCGCGAAAGGCTCCATCAACTGCCGCGACCCTGCGAAGCCGTGGGCGATGACCACGACCGGGGCCCTCTCGGTGCCTTCGCGCAGATACAGCGTCGCGGGGGTGTCGCCCTCGACTGCCAATGGCGTGATGCTGACGCGGGCGCGGTCGACCTCCAGCATGAAGATCGACAGGCCCATCAGGGCGAGTGTCAGGATGGCGATGACTGCGCGCATGAAACCTCTGGGCTGTGACTTGGTGACAATGCGCGGGATTCGCCTGCAGGAAAAGGGCCGAAACGCCGCAGATGCAGGCCTGACAGCGCCAGAATCGGGGTTGATCCCATGTTCGCTGCACTCTACCAAGGCGCAGATTCATTCAGGCCGCCCTCGTGCGGCCTGTCATACATGCGAGGATGCTCATGCAAGTCACCGAAACCCTGAACGAGGGCCTGAAGCGCGGCTATACCATTACTGTGACCGCGGATGAACTGGCCGCGAAAGTCGATGAAAAACTGGTCGAGGCGCAGCCCGAGATCGAGATGAAGGGCTTTCGCAAGGGCAAGGTGCCGATGGCGCTGCTGAAAAAGCAATTCGGTCCGCGTCTGCTGGGGGAGGCGATGCAGGACGCCGTTGACGGCGCGATGAACAAGCATTTCGAAGACAGTGGCGACCGCCCGGCGCTGCAGCCCGAGGTCAAGATGACCAATGAAGATTGGAAAGAAGGCGATGATGTCGTCATCTCGTTGAATTACGAGGCGCTGCCGACGATTGACGCGCCGGATTTCTCTGGGATCGCGCTGGAAAAGCTGGTCGTCAAGGCCGATGATGCGGCCGTGCAGGAAGCGCTCGAGAACCTGGCCAAGAATGCGCAGACCTTTGATGACAAGGACGGCGCGGCCGAAGATGGTGACCAGGTCACGATGGATTTCCTGGGCAAGATCGACGGTGAGCCCTTTGACGGTGGCGCGGCTGAAGATTTCCCGCTGGTGCTGGGCTCTGGTCAGTTCATTCCCGGCTTTGAAGAGCAGCTTGTCGGTGTGACGGCAGGCGAAGAAAAGACAGTCACTGTCAATTTCCCCGATGATTATGGTGCAGAGCATCTGGCTGGCAAGGAAGCGACATTTGACTGCACGATCAAGGCCGTGAAAGCCCCGGGCGAGGCAAAGATCGACGATGATATGGCCAAGCAATTCGGGGTCGAGGATCTGGAGACGCTGAAGACGCAGATCACCGAGCGACTGGAAGCAGAATATGGTCAGGCTGCGCGCGCAGTGCTGAAGCGCGGCTTGCTTGATGCGCTGGACGCGCATGTCAATTTTGATCTGCCGCCCTCGCTGGTCGAAGCTGAAAGCAAGCAGATCGCGCATCAGCTTTGGCATGACGCGCAGGAAGATCGCGACCCCAATGATCACGATCATCCTGAAATTGCGACCACGGAAGAAAGTGACAAATTCGCTGTCCGTCGCGTGAAGCTGGGGCTGCTTCTGGCCGATATCGGCCAGAAGGCTGAAGTCACTGTGACCGAGCAGGAAATGACGCAGGCCGTGATCGCGCAGGCACGTCAGTATCCCGGTCAGGAACGCCAGTTCTTCGAATTCTTGCAGAAGAACCAGCAGATGCAGCAGCAGCTGCGCGCGCCGATCTTCGAGGATAAAGTGGTTGATCACATCCTAGAGCAAGTCAGCGTGACCGAGAAAGAGGTCAGCAAGGATGACTTGCAGAAAGCTGTCGAAGCGCTGGAAGACGAGGGTTGATCGCTCCGGCTATCCCCAGAGCGCAGTGAGATGAGAAAGGCGGCGCAAGGCCGCCTTTTTTCATTCAGGAAAGTGTTTTCTTTTTCGCCCGTGCATGCGGGTGCCGCTTAGAGTAGTTCACGAACAAGTTGAGCGCTCCGAGAGCAGCGGCAAAGCGCGGAATCAAGGCCGAAGGCCGCCGCGCATCGTCATGCCGAAGGCATGCGTCCCGCATGACGCCCTGCCCCGGCACGGCGATTTGGCTGCCAGAGCCGCGTTGCCTGAATGTCAGAGGAACCTTGCCACCATAAACTGACTTAGCCTGACTGTCGGATCGCCGCACCCGGTCACGGCGCTGCGCGGCTCAGTATTTTTGATCATGGGCGCGATGCCTCAAGCTGATCGTTGGGTGCTCTAGTTGCCGCGTGCAAGCGCGGCAACCCCGGTCCGGGCGACTTCGATCAGGCCCAGGGGGCGCATCAATTCCGCAAAAGCATCGACCTTCTCTGGCGTGCCCGTCATCTCGAACACGAAGCTTTCCAGAGTGGAATCCACGACATTGGCGCGGAAAATCTCGGCCAGGCGCAGCGCCTCGATCCGCTGCTCGCCCTTGCCTTTGACTTTGAACAGCGCCAGTTCCCGCTGCACGGACGGGCCTTCCACGGTCAGGTCATGGACCGCATGCACGATCACCATCCGCTCAAGCTGTGCCTTGATCTGGATGATCACTTGCGGGGTGCCGGACGTGACAATGGTGATGCGCGAGCGATGGCCCAGATGATCCACTTCCGCAACTGTGAGACTGTCGATATTGTAGCCACGCGCCGAAAACAGGCCGATCACGCGGGCCAGCACACCCGATTCATTATCGACAATCACGGCCAGAGTATGCGTCTCTATATGCTCTGCATGGGGGTCGCGCAGGTCATAGGCCGAGTGTTTGGACGTGCCTTTCTTGATATTCAGGGCGGACATTGGATTTCCTTTTATCTCAGCAGGACAGACGCGCCTGCCAGCGGTTGATGCTGTCATATTTCGACAGAGTTTCGATGGTGCAGCCACTGGCCTGAGTGATCGCCTGTCGCGCGCCTTCCTCGACCCGCAGGACCAGATTGGACCCAGTCGAAAAATTCGCAGCGACGGCCGTATCGCCCATGACGCGGACATGGAACACATCCGGGCCGATCGTGATGCGTTGCGTGTCCGGATGGCCGACTATCTGTATTGGGGCCGCGCAAGCGGCAAGCAGGCCGAGCAGCGCCAGCCCGTATCCCGTGGTACGGACGGGTCTGACCGAGGGGCCGCGCAGTTCAGGCATCTTGCCCCCTGTTATCGCGCGGGTGGCAGAACATCATCTGCCCCTCATACTGGTGCAGTTCATCGCGCAGGACTTCCGTATGTTCGGTGTCGCGCGCGCGATGGCGGGCGGCGGTGATGTGATAGCCGTGATCCTTGAGCAGATCCCACATCTCGGTGCCTGAAAAGCCGAATTGTTCCATGCCCTTGTGGTATTCGACATAAAGCCGCGGCTGCGTGGCGAGCAGTTTCTCGGCCCCCAGAAGGACATGGTGCTCGAAGCCTTCCGTGTCGATCTTGATATGCGTCGGTTGCCAGTCACCAGTGAAATAATCATCCAGCCGGATCATCAGCACATGATTTTCCGACTCGCCGATCTTGCTGCGCGGAGTGCCGAATTTCGGGATCCGGGCAAAACCCGGCGCAGCGCCAGCAGCCGCATGGATCAGGGTCACATTGTCCAGATGATTGGCTGCGACATTGGCATGGATGCGCCCGATCAGCCCTTCTTGTGGCTCGATGGCCACGACCGCGCGGGCCCGCAGGGCAGCGATCACAGTGAAATAGCCCAGATTGGCCCCGATATCTAGGAAAACCGAGTCGCGCGTCAGGCTGTCCAGAAGGGCGCGGGTCAGGACTGGTTCATGCAGCGCCTTGGGATGTGCGCGATTGTGAAACCAGTTATAAGACACGCGATCCTGCGTCAGGAAAAACGCCCGCAACTCGCCGATTTTCGCGACATAGCTGATATGCTCCGGACGCAGGTAATCCTCTCCTGCGGCCCGCGCTTCCAGCTTCCGCAATTTATTGCGAAGTCGGTCCGTTTCCGTTTTCGGTGCAGCGGGCGTGCTGGGCATTGGCCTGTTCCCTCAAGATATCAGGGCGGCAGCACAAGGCTGCGCGCCCTTCGCCCGCGTCTAGACCAACACGGCCCCGCTTGCACCAATCACGCCCTGCGTGTCGACCTCGCCCAGGATCATGTCATTATGCGCATTGCCCGACGGGATCATCGGGAAGCAGTTTTCATGCTTCTCGACAATACAATCGAAAATCACTGGCCCGTCATAGGCCAGCATTTCGCGGATGGCGTCATCAAGATCAGCCTCATTGTCGCAACGGATGCCTTTGCAGCCGAACGCTTCGGCAAGCTTCACGAAATCGGGCAGGGCTTCGGACCAGCTGTGCGAATAACGCTCGCCATGCAACAATTCCTGCCATTGCCGGACCATGCCAAGGCGTTCATTGTTCAGAATGAATTGCTTGACGGGCGCGCGATATTGGATCGCGGTGCCCATTTCCTGCATGTTCATCAGCCAGGATGCTTCGCCCGCGACATTGATCACCAGCGCGTCCGGATGGGCGATCTGCACGCCGATAGAGGCGGGCAGGCCATAGCCCATGGTGCCCAAACCCCCGCTGGTCATCCAGCGGTTCGGGTCCTCGAACCCCATATACTGCGCAGCCCACATCTGATGCTGGCCCACTTCGGTCGTGACATAGCGGTCCATGTGCTTGGTCAGCGCTTCCAGTCGCGCAACGGCGTGCTGCGGGCGGATAACGCTCGTGCCGGGCTTGTAGGCCAGACAATCGAC
>SKSL01000119.1 GCA_007123015.1 Natronohydrobacter sp.
GCGGCCAAACCCATGAAGCCACGCCGTCCAAGCTGACCTGCTCTCTGTCTCCGGGTCACAATACCCATGCACTTCACTCCTGCCTTGCATCGCACCTTGCCGGGCGACACAGTAAGGAAGGCCCCGCGTGAAGTAAACGCTCGTTTGATATCAGGCAGTGGCAGGCAAGAAAGCAGTCGAGGTGTCATGCCGCAAGACCCAGTTTCAAACTCGCCCACGCTGGCCCGCGCCATCCCGCCCGGTCTGCACCTGATCGCAACCCCGATCGGGACCGCGCGCGATATCACGCTGCGCGCGCTGGATCTGTTGGCTGGGGCCGATATGCTGATCGCAGAGGACACGCGCAGCCTGCGCCATTTGATGGAACTGCACGGGATCGCGCTTAACGGGCGTCGCGTGCTGGCCTATCATGACCATAATGGCGCGAAAATGCGCCCGATCATCATGGCGGGCCTGCGCGCTGGAAAAACAGCCGTTTATGCCTCGGAAGCGGGCACGCCACTGGTGGCCGATCCGGGCTACCAGCTTGCCCGCGCTGTGATTGACGCAGGGCTGGCGCTGCATGCAGCGCCGGGCCCCTCGGCCGTGCTGGCAGCCTTGACCGTTGCAGGCCTGCCCAGCGACCGCTTCTGTTTTCTTGGCTTCGCGCCAGCCGCATCGGGCGCACGGGCAAAATTCCTGTCCGAGGTCGCGTCGATCCCCGCCACTCTGATTTTCTATGAATCGCCCAAACGCATTCACCGTTTGCTAATGGAATTGCGCGATGCTCTTGGAGGGGATCGCGATGCAGCGCTCTGTCGGGAATTGACGAAAAAACATGAAGAGGTTGTGCGCATGCCGCTCGGAGCACTCGCTGACAGCATTCAGGATCGCACGCTCAAGGGCGAAATTGTCGTGTTGGTCGGGCGCGCCGAAGCGCCTGTTGCAGATGCATCCGCGCTGGATGCCGCACTTGAGACAGCCTTGGCAGAAATGCGTCTGAAAGAAGCGGTCGCGCATGTCAGCGCAACCCTGAATCTGCCGCGCCGCGATGTCTATCAGGCCGCGCTCGCAAAGGAGAGAAAGCAATGACGACCTCTCGTAACTACCATGCAGGTCTTGCTGCCGAAGGAAGTGTTTTGCGACAATATCTGGCCGCCGGATATGAGCTTCTGGCACAGCGTTTCCGGGGCCTGCGCGGCGAAATCGATCTGGTCTTGCGCAAGGGCGCATCAGTGATCTTTGTCGAGGTCAAGAAAAGCCGCAGTTTCGACGCGGCCCTGTCCCGGCTCGGACCCGCCCAGATCGGGCGAATCTTCGACACGGCTGCTGAATTTCTGGGCACGCAACCCGGCGGACAATTGACCGATACGCGCTTCGATGTGGCTTTGGTCAATGCGAATGGCCAAGTCACTGTCATGGAAAACGCCCTTGGCCCGTAAGACGGGCCCCATTGCAAGCGCATCGATCATCCGTCATCTAGTCAGGGACCGGGGCGTTAGACCCCTGCTGAAAAGAGGTTTCCATGTCCCTGCGCGTTGCCTACCAAATGGATCCGATCGAGACTGTTGACATTTTCGCTGACAGCACCTTTCGAATTGCCCTCGAAGGACAGAAGCGCGGTCACAAGACTTGGGTGTATAGCCCTGACAAACTTGCCTTTCACGACGGTCGCGTGACTGCACGGGCGCGCCCTGTGACACTTGCGCAGGTCAAGGGGGCGCATGTCGATGCAGGAGCAGAGGAAGAGCTTGACCTCGGGACTGTGGATGTCGTCTGGCTGCGGCAGGATCCGCCTTTCGACATGGGGTATATCACGACGACGCATCTTCTCGACATGATCCATCCGCAGACCTTGGTGGTGAATGATCCCTTCTGGGTGCGCAATTTCCCCGAGAAACTCCTGGTGCTGCAGTTTCCGGATCTCACACCGCCTACATTAATCGCGCGCGATCTGGCCACGATCCGGGCCTTCAAGGCCACGCATGGCGATGTGATCCTGAAACCGCTCTACGGGAATGGCGGCGCTGGCGTGTTCCGGCTCGACCCCAATGACCGCAACTTGTCCTCGCTGCATGAATTGTTCACGGGCATCAATCGCGAACCCCTGATCGTGCAGAAATTCCTCGCTGCAGTCAGTGCAGGCGACAAACGCATCATTCTGGTGGACGGAGAGCCAATCGGCGCGATCAATCGCGTCCCGGCGCAAGGGGAAACCCGTTCGAACATGCATGTCGGCGGTCGTCCGGAACCGGTTACCTTGACAGCGCGCGACCATGAGATCTGCGCCGCAATTGGACCCTTGCTGCGCGAAAAAGGCCAGATTTTTGTGGGCATTGATGTGATCGGTGAGTATCTGACCGAGATCAATGTCACCTCTCCGACTGGTTTGCAGGAGCTTGAGCGCTTCGACGGCACCAATGGCGCGGCCCTGATCTGGGAGGCGATCGAGGCGAAACGACCATGAGCTGGCAATTGAAGGTCATGCGCGTGTTCCTGCGCCATTTCGCGCGCCGCGCGCTGGCCCGCCAGCCCGACAGTTATGCAGCTCGGGTCTGGTTCGAGCGCAGCGCATGGCTGAATGCGCGAGGCCGCCCTTATCTGCGCTTCATCCCGGATCAGATCGGCGGAATTGATACGCTCTGGACCGAAAAGCCTGCCCTGGGCGCGCCGTTCATCCTATATTTTCACGGTGGCGGTTATGTTATGGGCAATCCGCGCACACATGCGGCCTTGGCGCGCTATCTGGCGCGCAAGGCGCAGATGCCAGTTCTGGTGCCCGATTACCGTCTGGCGCCTGAGCACCCGTTTCCGGCGGCTTTCGATGATGCGCTGGCGCTCTGGCAAGGTCTGTGCGCGCAAGGCTATGCGCCTTGCAAGATTGCCCTGGGCGGTGATTCGGCTGGTGGGGGCATCGCGCTTGCGCTGCTCGGTCATCTATGTGCTGCAAACCAACCCCGGCCCGGATGCGCTTTTGCGTTTTCACCCTTCACGGATCTGACCTATTCAGGTGCCTCGATCACTGAAAACGCAAAAACGGAAATCCTTTTGCCCCCGCACCGGCTGGAACAACTGCGCATGCGCGTGCTCAATGGCGCAGATCCGTCTGATCCGCGTATCTCGCCGCTTTTCGCACAGTTTCCTGACGCGCCGCCGACACTTATTCAGGTCGCGCGGACAGAGATTCTGCGCGATGATTCGCGCCGTATGGCCGCGCATCTGCAAGCCGAGGGCGCGCAGGTCACATTTCAGGAATGGGGTAATCTGCCACATGTCTGGCAGTTTTTCCCAGGCTGGTTGCCGGAAGCGCGCAAGGCGCTTTCCGACGCTGCGGTGTTTATCCGGCAACAGCTTCAGGCATCCCCATCAGCCGGAAACTGATTGCTTCGGCCATATGGGAGGCGCGCACATCCTGCGCGCCGTCCAGATCCGCGATTGTGCGCGCGACCCGCAACAGCCGATGATAGCCCCGCGCGGTCAGTCCAAAGCGTTCTGCGGCCTGTGTCAGCAGCGCGCGCCCTTCGCTGTCGGGGCGCGCGACCTCTTCGAGCAGCGCGCCTTCGGCATCGGCATTCACCCGCGCGTCTGGATAGGCCTGATAGCGCGCTGTTTGCAGCTTGCGCGCCTGCAGCACGCGCGCGGCCACAATGGCTGAGCTGTCGCCCGAAGCGGGCAGATCAAGATCCGAGAAGGCCACAGGCGGCACCTCGACCCGCAGATCGAAGCGGTCCATCAGCGGCCCCGAGATCCGGCCCATGTAATCTTCGCCGCAGGCCGGGGCGCGCCCGCAGGCCCGGGCAGGTTCGGACAGATAGCCGCATTTGCAGGGATTGGCGGCTGCGATCAGCAGAAACCGGCAGGGATAGCGGATATGGGCATTGGCACGGGCGACGACCACTTCACCTGTCTCTATCGGCTGGCGCAGGGTTTCCAGCACTGTTCGCGGAAATTCCGGCAATTCATCCAAGAACAGCACCCCATTATGCGCCAACGAGATTTCGCCCGGCTTTGCGCCCTTCCCGCCCCCGACAATCGCCGCCACAGAAGCTGTGTGATGCGGTTCCCGAAACGGGCGCGTCCGCGAAATGCCGCCCTGATCAAGCAAGCCTGCGATGGAATGGATCATCGAGGTTTCAAGCGCCTCTGCCGGGCTGAGGTCCGGCAGGATACCCGGCAAACGCGCCGCCAGCATCGATTTGCCCGATCCCGGCGTGCCCACCATCAGCATGTGATGCCGCCCGGCGGCGGCGATTTCCAGCGCCCGTTTTGCCCGTTCCTGACCTTTCACATCGAACAGATCGCGCGCAGTGCTGTCGCGCAGCACCTCTCCGGGGCGTGCGGGCGCAAGCGGTGCCTGACCGGAATAATGCCGGATCAGTTGAGCAAGCGTTGCAGGGGCGATGACGCGCGTTGCTTCGACCCAGGCCGCTTCCGGGCCTGACGCCGCTGGGCAGACAAGCATATGCCCGGCTTCTGCGGCGGTCATGGCAGCAGGCAAAGCACCTGCAACAGCAACCAGCGTCCCGTCGAGCGACAATTCGCCCAGACCGACTGTATCGGCGATTTCTTCGGCGGGCAGAATGTCCAGAGCGGCCAGCAAGGCCATCGCGATTGGCAGGTCGAAATGCGAGCCCTCTTTCGGCATATCGGCAGGCGACAGATTGATCGTGATTCGTTTCGACGGCAGCGCCACCGAGAGTGCCGACAAGGCCGCCCGCACACGTTCGCGCGCCTCGGACACAGCCTTGTCCGGCAGTCCCACGATCTGGAAAGACGGCATGCCCGGCGAGAGCGCGCATTGAACTTCGACAAGCCGCGCCTCGATCCCTTCAAACGCTACAGTCAGGGCGCGTATGCCCATGTTCACCCCCAGCTTTCGAAAATCCTAAGGGCCAAGACTTGAGAATTGGTTAACGAACCATTGCACCCTTGTTCCAGTGATCACGAAAGATTATTTCGTTCCGATGTGAACCAAAGACGGTCTGGTCGCGTATCCCTGATAAACACGCTTACAGGGGGAAATGATGGCTCTGGATTTTTCTGACGACCGTCGTATGTCGCGCCAAGCGATGAAGGCCGAGCTTCTTGATGCGGAAACCGAATTGCAACTGGCCCGTGCCTGGCGCGACCATCGCGACGAGCAGGCCCTGCATCGGTTGATCACGGCCTATATGCGGCTTGCAATTTCGATGGCCGGCAAATTCCGTCGTTACGGCGCGCCGATGAATGACCTGATCCAAGAGGCAGGATTGGGGCTGATGAAAGCCGCCGAGAAATTCGATCCTGATCGTGGGGTGCGTTTCTCGACCTATGCTGTGTGGTGGATCCGTGCCAGCATTCAGGATTATGTGATGCGCAACTGGTCCATGGTGCGCACTGGCTCGACGTCCAGCCAGAAAACCCTGTTCTTCAATCTGCGGCGCGTTCAGGCCAAATTCGAGCGCGAAGCGATGGCGCGCGGGGAAGAACTGGATGGGTTCCAATTGCGTGAAATGATTTCGCGTGAGGTGGGCGTGTCTTTGCACGATGTCGAGATGATGGAAGGCCGCCTGTCCGGATCCGATTTTTCGCTGAACGCCATGCAGTCCAGTGACGAAGATGGGCGTGAATGGATCGACGCGCTGGAAGATGAAAATGCGCAGGGCGAAGTCGAAGTCGAACAGGCCCATGATATGGCCCAATTGCGCGGCTGGTTGGTCGAGGCGATGCAAGGGCTGTCCGAGCGCGAGCGTTTCATCGTGCGTGAGCGCAAGCTGCGCGAGGATCCGCGCACCTTGGAGTCACTAGGTGAAGAATTAGGGCTGTCCAAAGAGCGTATCCGGCAAGTCGAGGCCGCCGCATTTCAGAAGATGCGCAAGAGCCTTGAAGCGCAGTCGAAAGAAGTGTTCCACTTCCTGGCATGATTTTCCGCGTCCTATGTACTGCAGCACTGGCTCTGCCAAGTGCTGCGGCGGAAATCTCTCCTGATGACTTGGGCACCCTGCCCCAGGCTGATGTCATTTTTCTGGGCGAAGTGCATGACAATCCGCAGCATCACATCCATCAGACACTCGCCGTATCCGCGATTGTTCCGTCTGCCCTTGTTTTCGAGATGCTGACGGCGGAACAGGCGGCACTTGTCCCAAAGCCTCTGCCGGATCAGGGCACGCTTGGCGCATTGCTGGAGTGGGATGACAGCGGTTGGCCCGATTTCGCGATGTATTATCCGATTTTTGCTGCGGCACCCGAGGCTACGGTTTTTGGTGCCGGATTGCCACGCGCCGCTGTGCGCGCAGCCTTGCAGGACGGTCCTGCAGCGCATTTCCCCGGCGATCCGGCGCAATTCGGCTTGGATAGCGCGCTTGAAGCTGACGATCAGGCAGCACGCGAGGCGCATCAGGCCCGCGCACATTGTGATATGCTGCCTTCTGATTTGCTGCCGGGGATGGTGCAAATCCAGCGCTTGCGCGATGCGCTGCTGGCCGAAGCTGCTTTGCGGGCGCATGCTGAAACCGGGGGGCCTGTGGTGGTGATCACGGGCACAGAACATGCGCGCAGGGATATCGGCGCCCCGGCGAAACTGGCACGCGCGGCACCAGATCTGGCGTCACTTGCAATCGGACAGTTCGAGCACGCTCAGGAAACGCCGCCACCACATGATCTGTGGTTGGTGACCGATCCGCACCCCCGCCCTGATCCCTGCGACGCGTTTCGCTGAGCCGCGAGGGGTTTCGCTTCGCAATCCGAGCGCGTAATCATGGCGTATCTGATCCCAGTGACAAGGCATGACCATGCGGCCAGACATGCGCGTAACTCTCATTATCGGTGGCGGTATCGCGGCCTATAAATGTCTGGACCTGATCCGCCAATTGCGCGCGCTTGGGGTCCGTGTGACGCCAGTTCTGACCCGTGCGGCGACACAATTCGTCACACCGATGTCCGTCGCGGCCTTGGCTGGAACACAGGTCCATCAGGATCTTTTTGATCTGAAGGACGAGGCCGAAATGGGGCATATTCAGCTTTCGCGCGCCTCTGATCTGATTGTGGTCGCGCCAGCCACAGCGGATCTGATGGCGAAGATGGCAGGCGGGCATGCGGATGATCTGGCCAGTACGCTATTGCTGGCAACCGACAAGCCCGTGCTGATCGCACCTGCAATGAATATTCGCATGTGGGCGCATCCGGCAACCCGGCGCAATCTGGCAATGTTGCAGGCCGACGGTGTGCAAGTGATCGGGCCGAATTCCGGGGATATGGCCTGTGGGGAATATGGCCCTGGACGCATGTCCGAACCGGCAGAGATTGTCGCCGCGATTGCAGCGCGCGGCACCTCTGGCCCGCTGTCAGGCAAGCGGGTGCTGGTGACTTCCGGTCCCACGCATGAACCGATTGACCCCGTGCGCTATATCGCAAATCGGTCTTCCGGGGCCCAGGGCACAGCGATTGCCAGCGCGCTGCGCGATCTTGGGGCCGAAGTGATCTTTGTCACAGGCCCCGCCACCATCCCCGCGCCACAGGGTGTGACGCTGCACCGGATCGAGACCGCGCGCGAGATGCTTGCGACCTGTCTGGCGGCCCTGCCCGTCGATGCGGCTGTCATGGCAGCGGCTGTAGCAGATTGGCATATTGCATCAGACTTCACGCAGAAGATCAAGAAAGGCCCGCAAGGCATTCCAGAACTGAAACTTTCTGAAAACCCTGACATTCTGGCGACGCTCTGCGCCCATGATCAGCGCCCGCGCCTTGTGGTGGGGTTCGCAGCCGAAACGGAACATGTGATTGCCCATGCCACAGCCAAGCGGGCGCGCAAGGGCTGTGACTGGATTGTCGCGAATGATGTTTCACCTGCCACGGGCATCATGGGCGGGCATGAAAATGCTGTGCATCTGATCACGGATCAGGGCAGCGAGGACTGGCCGCGCCTGCCCAAGACGCAAGTTGCCACACGGCTGGCCGCGCGCATTGCTCAGGCGCTGGCATGATCGCTGTCACCTTCCAGCGCCTGCCAGGCTTCGACGTGACACTCCCGCTGCCCGCTTACGCGACAGCCGGGGCTGCCGGGGCTGATATTCGCGCGAATCTCCCGCTCGAAAGCCGCTCTGTGGGGCTGACGATTGCGCCCATGGCGCGGGTGCTGGTGCCGACGGGGCTCGCCTGTGCCGTTCCTGCAGGCTATGAGATGCAGATCCGCGCGCGGTCGGGGCTCGCGCTGCGCGACGGGATCATTCTGCCCAATGCGCCTGCGACCATTGACAGCGATTATCGCGGACCGATTGGTGTGATCCTGATGAATCTGGGCGCGCAGCCCTTTCTGGTCGCGCATGCGGCGCGCATCGCGCAAATCGTCATCGCGCCGGTCGTGCAAGCGCATTTCGTGGAAATCGAAGACCTGGACGCGACTGCGCGGGGCATGGGTGGTTTTGGCTCGACAGGGATAGGCTGAATGGGATTTGTGCTGTTTCTGATGGCCGCGCTCTGGGCGCTGGGTTGGGTGATGAAAACGCCCATACGCACGCGTCTGGTGATGATCGGCCTGCTTTATGTGGCTGTTGTTCTGGCGCAGCTTGTGCTGCCGGAAACGGCCGAACTGCGCCGCGCCACAGGCGGAGATGTGCGCCCCTGGCTGGTTCTGGGCGCAGTTGCGGCCCTTGGTTTCGGCTATACGCAGGTCATCACGCGCCTGCGCCAGACGACACCCGCGCCTGTTGCAACAGACAACACCAAGAGTTTCCGCGAAGTCGAGCTTAATCGCTATGCGCGCCATATCATCCTGCGCGAGATTGGCGGGACCGGGCAGAAGAAGCTGAAAGCGGCGAAAGTGCTGGTGGTCGGGGCTGGTGGGCTGGGATCGCCTGCGCTGCTGTATCTGGCCGCAGCCGGGGTCGGAACCATCGGGGTGATTGATGATGACACTGTGGATGGATCGAACCTGCAACGCCAGATCATCCATGCGGATGCGCGGATCGGGATGCCGAAAGTGTTCTCTGCGCAGGCGGCCATGGAAGCGCTCAACCCGTTTATCGCTGTGCGACCCTATAACCGTCGCTTGCAAGCCGATATGGCCGAGGCGCTTTTCGGCGAATATGATCTGATCCTTGATGGCACGGATAATTTCGACACGCGCTATCTGGTCAACCGCGCGGCAGTGGCCGCAGGCAAACCGTTGATTTCCGCGGCGATTACCCAATGGGAAGGTCAGATCAGCCTGTATGATCCTGCCACAGATGCGCCCTGTTACGAATGCATTTTCCCTGAACGCCCTGCCCCCGATCTGGCACCGAGTTGCGCCGACGCCGGGGTGATCGCACCACTTCCGGGCATTCTGGGGACAATGATGGCGAATGAAGCCATCAAGGAACTGACTGGCGCTGGCACTGGTCTGCGCGGGCGGATGATCATCTGGGACAGCCTGCATGCCGAGAGCCGCACCATGCGCCTGAAGCGCCGCGCAGATTGCGCGTGTTGCGCTATAGTGACACCTGCACCTGCATGAAGCCATGGGCATCCGCCCCCAGAACCTGAGGCCGAAACTGCGCGATCATGTTCAGATGCGCATGCGCTGCGACACTTGTGGACAATATGGCCTGGGCATTGGCCACAGGCCGGAACCGGAATGGCGCGCGCGCGGGAATGTCCAGGTTCACCTGACTGACGACATAGTCGCGCAGGATCTCGCGCGTGACGCTGTCATTTTCGAAGACCACGGAGTCGGGCCCTGTCCCGTGGAACCCGCCTGCTCCATGCGCCCGGAAGCTGTTGGTGCATAGGATGACGGCTTGTTCCGCTGCCAGAGGCTGCCCCCGCAAGCGCAGATTGCGGATCCGCCAATGCTCTGGGTCGCGCAATTCTCCAAGATGGGTGAAGCGCGCCGGTTGCGTCAGGTCAATTTCATAGTCCAGACCATAGATGATCTCGAAATTATAGCCCGGATAGGACGGATCCATCAGCGGTTGCGCTTCCCGGCCCGGCCGAAGCTGATGATAGGCCGATGCAGCGCGCTCAAGCCAGAGCCGGATATCGGCCCCGGTCACGCGGATGGCCGCGATCCGGTTGGGATAGATATAAAGATCGGCCAACGAGCGCCAGGTCAGCACGCCGGCGTCGATATTGGTGTAATTTCGTGGCCCGGCCAGCCCCCCGGCTTTTGACGGGGACACAGCCGACAGAATCGGGATACTGGCCAGATCAGAGCGCGACAGGTGCTTTTCGACGAAATCCTGCTGCGCAGCGGCCACAAGCGCCGTGGCAGCGCTTTCCCCCAAATAGACGAAGAAGGAGTTGATCGCGCGCTTGCTCTGTCCGATGGGCTGGCGGATCGTGCTTAGCACAGCGTGATGCGCGCGCTCGACAATCTTGCGGACTTTGGGACTGTTCAGCGGAATGTTGCGCTTCGGGGCTTCGGGCGGGGTGAAATGCAGCGCGGCATCGCGCAGCGAGCGCGTTTCGACCCCAGAGGACAGGATCTGCCAGCGCCCTGCGTCGCGAATCAGTTTCAGATCAATCACCCCAAGATGCGAGCCGAAAAACCCGCTCATCACTGTGGGTTTGCCGCAGACCGTGCCGCGCGCGATATCAATGCCCGGGATATCGGCAAAGCTGCGCGACGGGAAAACCTGATGGCTATGCCCGCTCAGCACCACATCTACCCCGTCAATTGCAGCCAGCGGGATGATGGCGTTTTCCATATTCTCGGTGTGGCGAATGGGTCCAATGCCGGAATGGGCCAGCAGGACCACCAGATCAGCGCCCGCTTCGCGCAGCTGCGGCACAAAAGCGCGCACAGCGTCAACCATATCGCGCGTCTGCACGCGCCCGTTCAGGATCTGGCGTTCCCAGATCGTGATCTGGGGCGGCGCGACGCCGATCACGCCAATACACAGGGGATGGCGCTGGCCGCTGCGATCGACGACTTCGCGACGAAGCAAGCAGTAAGGGCGCGTCAGATGCTGATCGCCTTCGGGCTGCGCGGCCTTGGCGCGCAGTATATTGGCCGACACGACCGGGCTGTCAGATCGCATCAGGGTCTTGAGCAGGAAGTCGAGCCCGTAATTGAATTCATGATTGCCCAAGGTGAGCGCATCATAGCGCAGCGCGTTCATCGCCTCCATCACCGGGTGCAGATCCCCATCTTTCAGGCCCATGTCATAGGCGAAATAATCGCCAACCGGTGTGCCCTGCAGAAAATCCCCATTATCGAACAACAGGCAATTCGGGCTTTGCTGGCGGGCAATGTCGATCAGCTCTGCCAGGCGCGACAGGCCAAGGTCCGGATTGGGGCAATCTGCGTAATAGTCATAGGGATGCAGATGGACATGCAGGTCTGTTGTCTCGAGGATCCGCAAATCCACTGTCGCAGAGACAGCGACATGCGCATCAAGTTTCCACCGATCCTGTTTCATGTTCTCATGCATCTGTTGCAGGGTCCTGTGAGAACCTTCATTCAGAGTTGCGGCGAAAAACCGACGCCAATGGGGGCTATTTTGTGTCTCATTCGGGTACAAACACAGCGTTAACCAGTATGACAGCATCTTGGAACGCACAACCTTTGATTGTCGGTTGCCCGAATTTCATTGCTGCCCTGCGTTGAAAATGACAGGGAAAGATCAGAGAAACAGGAGCGCGATGATGATGTTCGCCTTTGGGGCCAATTGGGACACGCGCGATGCTGCAAGCCGCGGCGACTCAGGCGCTTTGACGGCAGCATTGACAGACCCGCAGTCACAGGTTCTGCCAGTCTGGCGCGGCAAGCCGCATCTTGCAGCCGCGCACAACCTTGGGTGGGTATCGCCGTCACATGCGATGCTGCGCCATGCGCCGCGCCCGTTCCTGTATCTGGGCCAGCATGCCCGACGGCCCTGTTTCGCGGCGGATATCTCGGCATGGGAACCTGATGCGCTGGACCGCGCGGCGATGGCGATGTTCCTCGACAGCTCGATCCAGCACCACCCGGACGCCGAAGCCGGAGCGCATTTCGGGGATCTGCGCATGGCAATGGCAGCGCTCTCCCCGGTTGACGCCGCGCTGGCTGCGACCGCGCGGGCCTTGTTCAACTGGCACCGCACGCATGGCTTCTGTGCCGCCTGTGGTGCAGCCAGCGAGGTCGCCATGGCCGGCTGGGAACGGCACTGCCCGGCTTGCGGTGCCAAGCATTTCCCGCGCACGGACCCGGTCGTGATCATGATGGTCACGTATGGCAACAGCGCGCTGCTGGGGCGCTCGCCCGGATGGCCTGAGCGGATGTATTCGGCGCTTGCAGGTTTCGTTGAACCAGGTGAGACGCTTGAGGCCGCTGTCGCGCGTGAAGTGGTCGAGGAAACCGGGATCACGCTTGGGGCAATACGCTATGTGGCCTCGCAGCCCTGGCCTTTTCCGAACTCGCTGATGTTCGGTGCCGTGGCCGAAGCGGTCAGCACCGAGATCAGGCTGGATGACGAACTGGAAGATGCCCGCTGGTTTTCGCGCGAAGAGATTCTGCGCGCCTGGAGCGGGGCGCATCCTGACCTGCTGCCTGCACGCAAAGGGGCGATTGCGCATTACCTGATCGGGCAATGGCTGGCAGGTCATGTCTGAACGCGCTGTCGGTCGGTGCGCCCGGACTTGCATTTCCGCGCGCGCGCTTTCAGGATATGCAGCATGAGCTTGAATTCAGCCCCCGGAACCGGACGACGCCCGATGACGACATGGACTGTCCCCAATATCCTGACTGTCCTGCGCTTGCTGGCCGCGCCCGGTGTGGCAGTGATGTTTCTTTATTTTCATCGTCCCTGGGCCGACTGGTTCGCACTAGCGCTGTTTGCTCTGGCCGCCATCACCGATTTTTTTGACGGTTATCTGGCGCGGGCCTGGAAACAGGAAAGCCGCCTCGGTGCCATGCTGGACCCGATTGCCGACAAGGCGATGGTCGTGATCGCGCTTCTGGTCATCACTGGCTATTCCGGCATGGACCCTTGGCTGATCCTGCCAGCAACAGCGATTCTGTTTCGTGAAGTGTTCGTCTCTGGCCTGCGCGAATTTCTGGGCGATAAAGCGGGTCTGTTGAAAGTCACCTATCTGGCCAAATGGAAAACCACTGCGCAGATGACCGCCATCGCGATCCTGTTTCTGGCCATGGGGCTGGAATATGTCCGCGAGGCCGAATTGCTGCGCAGCAATCGCGCCTTGATCGAGACCTTGAGCGATATCGGCACAGCGGATCTCAGCGTTGTCGATCTGGCGCGGCATGGCGGTAATTATGTCTGGAATCTGGGGCTGACCTTGATCTGGATCGCCGCTGTCCTGACGCTTATCTCTGGCTGGGACTATTTCCGCAAAGCCCTTCCTTTCTTGAAAGACGCCCCGAAATGACCTTGGAAATCCTCTATTTCGCATGGCTGCGCGAACGCATTGGCCTGTCGCGTGAAACTGTCACCACAGATGCGACCACTGTGGCAGAGCTTGTCGCAGAACTGCGCGGCCGCGAAGAGCGCTATGCGCTGGCCTTTTCGGATATGTCGGCAGTGCGTGTGGCGCTGGATCAGGATCTGAGCGAATTTGACGCACCACTGGCAGGTGTGCGCGAAGTGGCGTTTTTTCCGCCCATGACAGGGGGGTGACCATGGATATCCGCGTGCAGGAAGCCCCGTTCGACTATGGCGCTGAGACCGCGCGCTTCACCGATACCTGCGCGGGTGTCGGGGCGGTCGTCACTTTTTGCGGAATCGTGCGCAATGATGGTGGCGCGATGGACGCAATGGAAATCGAGCATTACCCCGGCATGACCGAACGCGCCCTGACCCAAATCGCCGAGGAAGCCGGGCAGCGCTGGTCACTGGAAGGCTGCCTGATCCTGCACCGCTATGGGCGGATGGCACCGGGCGAGAAGATCATGATGGTGGCGACAGCCTCAAGGCACCGCGCAGATGCCTTTGCGGGTGCCGATTTCCTGATGGATTACCTGAAATCCCGCGCGCCCTTCTGGAAGAAAGAGTTTTCGGGCGATGGGGCTGCATGGGTCGCGGCGAAGGATGAGGATGAGGCGGCGCTGGGGCGGTGGGGGTGAGCCATAACCGGCTCAACTCTTCCATAGGATTCGCAGCTGTTCTTGTTTAATTGGTCATGTTTCATACTATATGTTATCCAAAAGGAAGGTGCGGTGTCACACCGCAGCCGCATCCGAACCGAAAGACGACCCGATGGTACTGACAGATGAGGTTCAGAAGGCCGTGAGGCAAGTTATTCGCGAGCGCTTCCCTGACGGCATAGTTGAAGACGTAGATATAGAAACAGGGCAGGATGATACTGGAGAGGATACCATCCTCATCCGGATCAGAATAGCGAAGGGTGCTACGCCTGGAGACTTCTCGGGGCGTTTTTTCGGTTTGACTGGTCGTGTGCGCAGCGTACTCGGTGACGAACTGAGCGGTGTGTTTCCGATTATTCGACCGATTGAAGCACATGCCTGATACAACCCTTGCAAAGGGTCTGCTTGCCTCTGCAAAACGACTTTGTCCTAGCGTTGGGCAAAAGCGCCCTCGGCAGGCAGATTTACGTTGTGCAGTAAGCGCAGCCTATTATGCAGTGTTCCATGAGCTCGCGCGACGATGCGCGGATGCTTTGTGTGGCGCAACAAAAAGTCGGCGACCAAACAAGGCTTGGGTCGAAGTGTATCGTGGCCTTGAACATGGATCAGTCAAACAAGCATGTGCAAGGGCGCACAGCATAAGCTTTCCCCAAGAAATAAAGGACTTTTCTGACGCATTCAAACAATTGCAGGCTGCAAGACATGCGGCTGATTATGATCCAATGATCCGTCTCAGCAAGGTTGAGGCACTCAGTTTCATAACGCTGGCAGAAGATAGCATTGCGGCTCTCAAAAACGTCGGCGCAAATGACAGACTCGCCTTCGCAACATGGGTACTAATCACAAGCAAAGGCGCGAATGATGCCCGAAGCAGGGTCAAGGCTGGCCAAGTCAGACAAGTTTAAGAAACCTCGGGTTTGATCATATCTATTGCAAAAGGGCGGCCCAACCGAACCGCCCCCCAAAAACTTGGAACAGCCTCAGCCCTGCGTCGCGCTGGTCACATCGACCGACACGCCCGGCCCCATCGAAGAGCTGACCGAGACCTTTTTCAGGTAAGCGCCCTTCGCACCCGACGGCTTGGCTTTCGCAACAGCATCCACGAAAGCGCGCAGGTTTTCCGCGAGTTTCGCTGCGTCGAACGACGCCTTGCCAATGCCTGCATGGATGATCCCGGCCTTTTCGACCTTGAACTGAACCTGACCGCCTTTGGCGCTCTCGACAGCGGATTTCACATCCATCGTCACAGTGCCGACTTTGGGGTTCGGCATCAGGTTGCGGGGGCCAAGGATCTTACCCAGACGGCCCACGATGGGCATCATGTCCGGCGTTGCGATGCAACGGTCGAACTCGATCTTGCCGGACTGGATGGTTTCCATCAGGTCTTCGGCACCCACGATATCGGCACCCGCTGCCTTGGCCTCATCGGCCTTGGGGCCACGCGCGAAAACAGCAACGCGCACTGTCTTGCCGGTACCATTAGGCAGCGTGACCACACCGCGCACCATCTGGTCCGCATGGCGCGGATCAACGCCCAGATTCATCGCAACTTCAATCGTCTCGTCGAACTTGGCCGAGACATTGCCCTTGATCAGCGCGACGGCGTCTTCAACTGACAGGTTTTCCTTGCCAGCAAAGGCTTCGCGCGCGGATTTGATACGTTTTCCGAGTTTCGCCATGACCTTAGCCTTTCACTTCGATGCCGCAGGATTTCGCAGAGCCTGCGATGATCTCCATTGCGCCCTCGATGGTCGTGGCGTTCAGGTCTTTCATCTTGGCTTCAGCGATCTCGCGGATCTGCTTGGTGGTCACGGAGCCCTGCACCGTGCGCCCCGGCATGGGCGAGCCCTGCGCACGGTTGCGCTTGCCCTGTGGCTTCAGACCGGCCGCACGCTTCAGATACCAGGACGCAGGCGGCGTCTTCAGGTCCATCGTGAAGGATTTGTCCTGATAATAGGTAATCACGGTCGGCACAGGGGCGCCCGGCTCCATCTCGGCGGTGCGGGCGTTGAATTCCTTGGTGAACATCATGATATTGATGCCGCGCTGACCCAATGCAGGGCCCACGGGCGGCGACGGGTTGGCTTTGCCCGCCGGAATTTGCAGCTTCAGCTGCCCAACTACTTTCTTGGCCATCTGGCCTCTCCTTTTTTCACCTGGCCCGAGGCACGCCTGCGCCGGGCTCATTGCGGTTTAGTGGTGCGGTGTCACCGGGTGCGCCCGGCCACCTTCCACGCATCATCACATCAGATCTCTTTCGACACCTGCGTGAATTCCAGATCGACCGGGGTGGCCCGGCCAAAGATCGAGACCATTACCTTCAGGCGATTGGCACCTTCATCCACCTCCTCGACCGTGCCCGAGAACCCCTCGAACGGCCCGTCAGCGACCTTGACCTGCTCACCGATCTCGAAATGGATCAGTGTACGCGGGGCTTCCTCGCCTTCCTGCACGCGGTTGAGGATCGCATTCACCTCATCATCGCGCATCGGCATGGGCTTGCCTTGCGTGCCCAGAAACCCGGTCACACGGTTGATCGAATTGATCAGATGATAGGCTTTCGCGCTCATTTCCATGCGCACCAGCACATAGCCGGGCATGAATCGCCGCTCAGAAGTGACTTTCTTGCCGCGCCGGACCTCGATCACTTCTTCTGTTGGCACCAGCACTTCTTCGATCTGCTCTTCCAGACCGGCTTCGGTCACAGCTGTGCGAATGGCCTCGGCCACTTTCTTCTCGAAATTCGACAGAACGCTTACCGAATACCAGCGCTTGGCCATCTCTTCTCACTTCCTGCTCTCATCCCATTGCAGGTCTGCCCTGCTGTGGGCTGACATTGCCGGGCATTGGGCCGCAGCATCCTGTCAGAAGGTCAAAACAAACAGCGCACCGAGTCGGTGCGCTTTGGTGGCTGCATTACAGGGCGCGGGAAAGGTTTTCAAGCCCTGCTGACGAAAGGCCGCAGGATCAGTTGAAGAACCCCAGAGTGGTGACCAGACCTGTGCGGATCAGCCAATCGACAAAGAAGAAGAACACAGCCGTCAAAGCTGCCATGACCAGAACCATCACAGTGGTCACAAAAACTTCACGCCGCGTGGGCCATGTGACCTTGGCAGTCTCGGCGCGTACTTGCTGCATGAACTGGAACGGATTGGTCTTGGCCATGCGACCCCCTTCATCGATTTTGTCTGACATACGCACCAGCCTGCCCGGTTTCAAGCCGGATTCCACCCCATGGCAGGAAACCGCCCAGATCAAGGTGTCAGACAGGTCACACCCGGCATTTCTGCCAGCCGTGCCCAATCCGCCGCATAGCCCGCGCGCAATTCGCCTCGCAACCCCGCATCCAAAGGCGCAGGCGCAGGCCATTTCGCCGATTTTGGAAAGCGCTTCATCGCGCGACGCACCGCTTGCTTGACAGGCAGGTCGGGGTTGCGCGCCATGATCGCAGGCAGCTCGTGCATCGCGCGCGCTGATGGTCCGACCAGTTTTGTGCGCTGTTCCGGCCAGTCGAGCTGCGCCGCATCAAGCCCGGTCAGCGCAGGCCAAAGCTGCCCGGAAATCGCGCCATAGTCCTCTTGCCGCCAGACGAGAACCCGCGCCACCTCGGAACATGCCAACAGACGCGCGACCAGTTCAGACCAGCGCAGCGCGGCCAGATCGACCTCGGCGACATATTCAGAGAAGCTCTTGGGCCGCCCTGCGAGATATTGATGCCCCCAACCCGAGACTAGATGCGCGCCCGGTTCGCGTACGGCCAGCGCGATCACCGCACTCGTCGCACCAAGACCGCGCAAGAGCCGCGTGACCCGCGCAACAGCATTCGGATAATACTGCCCCCCGGCGGCCATCACCGGCGGGCTGGGGCCGCCGCCATGGATATTCTCTTCCGAGATCAGAACCCGGCAGCCCTCGGCCCGCGCCGTATCGACAGCACTGCGCAGCGGGGCCAGACTCTGCGCATAGATATGATCCCGCGCACGCGGCAGCGGCAGTTTCAGATCGGCGCGCAACAAATCCGGGCCGAAATAGGCACAGCCTTTCGCGCGCAACAGGTCGCGATTGGCCATGAGCACGGATTGCAGATGTGTAGAAGCGGTCTTATGCGCGCCGATATGCAGCGCAAATTGCGCCGCACTGGCAGGGGCAGAGGGACTCGAACCCCCGACCCTCGGTTTTGGAGACCGATGCTCTACCAACTGAGCTATACCCCTACTGCTTGCACTGAGTAATCGAGCCGACAAAGGGTTGCAAGCCAGCAAATCACACTGCGCGATTTTTCTGACGCGAAAAGCTGGTTCACATGTCAGAAATGCGTCCAGAGCCCCAGGCTCCAGCCGCGCTCACGCCAATCGCCCAAGGTCAGGCTGCGCGCCAGTGTCAGCGAAAAGCGTTCGGACAGATCATGCGCGCCTGACACAGTGACCCGGCGCGTGATCGTCCCCTCGATCCGCGACACCGAATAGGCCGCCCAGGCCAGACTGTCAGCCCGCAGCGCGAACCCCAGTTGCGCCGAGACATCCTGCGAGCCGTCGCGCAGCGCGCCTGCGATCCCCAGCGATCCGCCCAGACGCGCCCAGGCATTGCGCTCAAGGATCTCGAATTCGCGCCCCAGATGTGCGGCCAGCCGCAGCTGATCCGTAAATCTGCTCTCATTAATTCCAAGCTGCAACTCGACAGCATAGGGTATGCGGGGCGCAACCAAGCCATGCCGCCGCCAATAGAGATGACCCTGCAGCGATGCCTTCATCAGCGCCGATGTGGTGCGCCCGCGTCCATGGGTCCAGTCTGTCTGCTGCTCCAACTTTGCGCCTATGGTGGTCTGATCGGAAAGCCCGTATTCCAGATAATGCCGATGCGCGATGCGCCCCATGCCGTAGGCGCGGTCCGAGACGATTTCCGAGGACAGGAACCCTTCGCCTGCACCGCGCGGCCATGGTCCGGCCAGCAAAGGGAACCCGCTAAGCATCAGCGCAATGCCTATGGCCAAGCCGCCCAATCCTTGACGCATCCTTACCAGCATGGGGTATCAAGAGCAGGATTTGGTTAATTTTATCTTTACATTCGATCCGTGAAAGGCACTGGGTGTGATCTGTTGGCGCAGTGTTGGCGACGGTCGCCGCGAAGAAGCCAGATCGCGCCGAAACGGTTCTGAAGTGACAGATGCTACGGGCCCCAGACCACGGCGCTCGCGCGCAATGGGCATTGGTAAGACAACATGGATCACAAGCAGCATTGGGACCGCGTATATGGCGAGAAATCAGAGCAAGAGCTGAGCTGGCATCAAGATAGCCCGGCTGTTTCCCTGGACTTGATGCATGAAGCCAAGATCACCACGGCATCATCTGTCATAGACATTGGTGGTGGGACATCGCGCGTCGCGGAAAACCTGCTGGATATGGGGCTGCGCGATGTGACTGTCCTTGATTTGTCCGAAAATGCCCTACGCGACGCACAAGACAGGCTTGGGCCTGCCAGCGCATCCGTGACCTGGATCGCGGCTGATATCACTTGTTGGCAGCCTGAACGCCAGTTCGATATCTGGCATGATCGCGCCGTGTTCCACTTCCTGATCGATCAGGCTGACCGCGCCGCCTATATCGCATGTCTGTCACGCAGCATCCCGCCGGGTGGTCACGCGATCATTGCGACCTTTGCGCTGGATGGGCCCGAAAAATGCAGTGGCTTGCCTGTGCAGCGCTACAGCCCTGAAACCCTGTCTGCTGCGCTGGGACCAGGTTTCCAACTGCTGGCACATCGCGCCCATCTGCATCAGACCCCGTGGCGTGCGCCCCAGTCGTTCCAATTCAGCCTGTTCCGCGTGACGGGATGACAGACACCTGAAGGATGGGCCGCGGGAAACTGGCGCGGCTCAGTCCATGCGCAAAAAGCCCCCTGATTGCCGCGCCCAAAGCTGTGCGTAAAGTCCCCCTTTGGCCAGCAAATCCTCATGACGCCCCTGTTCAAGGACCCGACCCTGATCCATCACCACCAACCGGTCCATCGCCGCGATGGTCGAAAGCCGATGCGCAATCGCGATCACGGTCTTGCCCGCCATGAGCTTGGTCAGCTGGTTCTGGATCGCGGCTTCCACTTCCGAATCCAGCGCCGAGGTTGCCTCGTCAAGGATCAGGATCGGCGCGTCTTTCAACGCCACCCGCGCAATGGCGATCCGCTGACGTTGCCCGCCCGAAAGTTTCACGCCGCGCTCGCCGACATGCGCGTCAAGCCCTTGACGTCCCTTGGCATCCGAAAGCGTTTCGATGAAATCGCGTGCTTCGGCCA
>SKSL01000047.1 GCA_007123015.1 Natronohydrobacter sp.
ATGGCCCGCCTCTATCATGTCCCGCTCTCGCCTTTTTGTCGCAAGGTCCGGCTGACACTTGCTGAAAAGCGGGTCGAGGTCGAACTGGTCGAAGAGCGTTTCTGGGAACCGTCACAGGATTTCATGCGCCGCAACCCGGCCGGAAAAGTGCCTGTCCTGCGCTATGAAGGGCGCATCCTGACCGAAAGTCAGGCAATTTGCGAATATCTGGACGAAACCCTGCCGCAGCCCCCGCTGATCCCGCATGGGCCAGAGGCGCGCTACGAGATGCGCAGGCTCTGCACCTGGTTCGATGATAAATTCCATGTCGAAGTGACCTCTAACCTGCTTTACGAGCGGGTGAACAAGAAGATGATGGGTCGCGGCTATCCGGATTCGGCGCGCATCAAGATGGGATCAGCGCGGATCAAGTTTCATCTCGATTACATGGACTGGCTGTTGGGGCAGCGTCGTTGGCTTGCAGGCAATGACATGACGCTGGCCGATTTCACCGCTGCGGCGCATCTGTCCTGTCTGGACTATATCAGCGATGTGGACTGGGCGCGTTCCAGTCTGGTGCATGAATGGTATGCGAAGATCAAATCACGTCCCGCATTCCGCACGCTTCTGGCCGATACGCTGCCCGGCATGCCACCACCGGCGCATTACGCGGATCTGGATTTCTAAGCCACGCAGGTCCATCTGCTTGTCATGTCCGATGATCTGAAAACCGCCCTTCTGGCCGAGGCGCGCGCGCTAGGCTTCGATGCCTGCGCTGTCACGCGCCCCGATGCAATCCCGGACGCGCCAGCGCGGCTGGCCGCCTTTGTCGCCGAAGGACGGCATGGGCAAATGGGCTGGATGGCCGAGCGGATGGGCTGGCGCGGTGATCCGGCAGCCCTGTGGGCAGAGGCGCGCAGCATCATCATGCTGGCCGAAAGCTACACCCCTGAACATGATCCGCTCGACCTGCTGAGGCAGCGCGACCGCGCCGTGATTTCGGCCTATGCGCTGGGGCGCGACTACCATGATGTGGTCAAGAAGCGCTTGAAAGCACTTGGGCGCTGGCTGATCGCGCAGGCGGGCGGCGAGATCAAGGTCTTTGTCGACACAGCGCCGGTGATGGAAAAACCCCTCGCCGCAGCCGCAGGGCTGGGCTGGCAAGGCAAGCATACCAATCTTCTGTCGCGCGATCTTGGCAACTGGTTCTTTCTGGGCGCGATCTTCACCACGCTCGACGTGCCCCCTGACACGCCCGCGCGTGAAAACTGCGGCAGTTGCCGCGCCTGTCTCGACATCTGCCCGACAGATGCATTCCCGGCCCCGTTCCAGCTGGATGCGCGGCGCTGCATCTCTTATCTGACGATCGAGCATCACGGCCCGGTGCCGTTAGACCTGCGGGCAAAGATGGGCAATCGCATCTATGGCTGCGATGATTGCCTGGCCGTGTGCCCCTGGAACAAGTTTGCACAAGAGGCGCGCGAGGCGAAATATGCCGCCCGCAACGGTATGGTGGCCCCGGATCTGGCAGAGCTTGCGCAGCTGGATGATGCAGGTTTTCGCGCGCGGTTTTCCGGCTCGCCCATCAAGCGCATCGGGCGCAATCGCTTCCTGCGCAATGTCCTTTATGCCATCGGCAATTCAGGCACAGCAAGGTTGCGCCGCGTCGCGCATGGGCTGACCAACGACCCTGATCCTGTGGTGGCCGAGGCCGCGCGCTGGGCTGCCGCCCAACTTGCGCAGGCGACAGATTAAGCCAGATCAGACGCCAACCTCTGGCCCCGGACAGATCAGCGGGCGCGTCGAGCGCTGCACTTCATAAAGTTCGGTCCCGTTGCCCTCGCCCATGAAGCGCGCATTCAGCCCGCCTTCGCCGCGCCAGAAGACCCAGCAATGCTCAACCGCTGGCGCGTCCTCATAGACGAAGCAGATTTGCTCGTCGCGGTCGAACCAGCGCCCTTCGCGACACTCTTCCCCCATGAAGGCCCATGTCACGCGCCGCCCGGGACGGAATTCCTCGATACCATAGGCCATACCCTGAAAGCCGAAGGTGAGCGTCTGTCCTGTAACATAGCCCTCGAACTCTTCCGCACTCATCAGATCCTGCGCGGGGATGGGCAGGGCAAGGACAGCAAAGGACAGTCCGGCAAGCAAGCTACGCAATGGCGTCATGAGTGACTTCTCCTGTGGCGCGGCGCAAGACACGCTCGGCGCGTCTATCCATCATGCGAAACCAGAGCGAGGGCACAAGAGCGATGACACCCATCGCTGGTAAACTATACGGCAGAACCGGCATATCGGCCTCAAGCCGCAACGCCGGATACACCCGGGCCGGATGCGCATGGTGATCCGAATGGCGCGTGACATTCACAGTCATCAGCGAGGTGAACCAATGCGGGCTGTTCCAGCTATGCTGCGGGCCCTGTGGCTCAAAACGGCCATCAGGCAATTGCCGCCGCGCGAGCCCATAATGCTGCAGATAATCAACCATCGCATGTTGAAACTGCGCATAAAGCGCGAACCCCGCAAGCGCCACCACCCCTGCAGCACCAAAGACAGCGCCACTGAGCGCGAGCGCGCCCAGCGCGCCACCCACATAGGTAACATATGGGTTCAAGCGGCCTGACCGACCCGCGCGGGCCTGTTCGATCCGGTAGCCTTCGATGAAATTCAGCGCCATGCTGCGCGGCAGGTAGCGATAGAAACTCATGCCTTTGGGCGGAAAATTCGGGTCCTTGGGCGTGGCAACATGCGCATGATGCAACAGCCGGTGCGAGGTGGTGACATGTCCGTAAAGCAAGGAGATGAACACCCATTTGCCCAATCCGAACAGATGCCGGTCACTGCGATGGATCAGCTCATGCGCATTGGCGATGCTGACCTGCCCGAAATACAGGCCGAAGCCCAGAAATGCGGCAATCCGCTCCGGACCACTGAGAACCGTCGCACCCGCCATGGCAGCGACACCAAGCACAAGCAGCGCGAAATGCGCCAGCGCAATTGCGACGGACAGCCGGTTGGCCGCTCTCTCGGTCTGGTCCGGATCCGCCGACCTGGGGGGGCGCGCAACCATTTCATCAGCAAGGAAGGCAAAGATAGAAACATAGATCAGCGCGGCCCAGACCCATAGCCCGCCCCAGAGCGCCCCGAGGGCCAGAAGCACGACAGGGGCGATAGCTGCAAGCGTGAAAGGAAAAAGCGGCATGGCGGCATGTCCACGTGGTTTCCAAGGACATATATCACGCGTGCCACGCACTGACAGGCTCACAAATTGCCGCGTCCAGAGCGCTTTCCAAATCGCGCCACATCGGATAGCTCTGGTCCAGCAGGCGCAAGAGGGACCCGGCCATGTCGTTTTTCAACAAGCTGAAAGAGCGCATGTTCCGCTCTTCCTCTAAGCTCGATGAGGGGCTTGAAGCGCTGGTCGATGAGGGGAAATCTGAAGAACAGGCCCCACCTGCCCCCAAGCCCGGGAATACTGCAACGCCCGAGCCCGAGCCTCAGCCTGAGCCTCAGCCTGAACCCGAGCCCACACCTGCGCGCCCGTCCCTGACCGAGCCAAGCCCCCCAGCGCCCGAAAAACCCGGCTTTCTGGGGCGGATGCTTGGCCGCGATGCGGCCCCGCGCCGGGTCCTCGATGACGAGATGTTGGAGAGCCTGGAGGACTTGCTCATTCAGGCCGATATGGGTGTCGAGACCGCCATGCGGGTCAGTGCCAATCTGGCCGAAGGCCGGTTCGGGCGCAAGCTTTCGGTGCCGGAAATCAAATCCGCGCTGGCACGTGAGATCGCGCGCATTATGGAACCCGTCGCGCGGCCCCTGCCGCTTTACCCGGCCCGCCCGCAAGTGGTGCTGGTTGTGGGCGTGAATGGCGCAGGCAAGACCACGACCATCGGCAAACTGGCCAGCCAGTTTCGCGCAGCAGGCAAATCCGTGATGATCGCAGCGGGCGACACATTCCGCGCGGCGGCTGTCGAGCAACTGCAAGTCTGGGGCGAACGTGCGGGCGTGCCGGTGATGACGGCGCCTGAAGGATCGGACCCGGCCTCGCTCGCCTATGAAGCCTTGGCGCGGGCGCAGGCGGAAAATAGGGATCTGTTGATGATCGACACGGCCGGACGCTTGCAAAACCGCGCCGATCTGATGGAAGAGCTGGCCAAAATCCTGCGCGTGCTGCGCAAGCTCGACCCGGACGCCCCGCACAACACGCTTCTAGTGCTTGATGCGACCACCGGGCAGAATGCGCTCAATCAGGTCGAGATCTTCCGCAAACTAGCCGATGTGTCCGGGCTGGTGATGACCAAGCTTGATGGCACAGCGCGCGGCGGTGTGCTGGTGGCACTTGCTGACCGCTTCGGGCTGCCAATCCATGCCATTGGTGTGGGCGAGCAGATCGACGATCTGCAAGCTTTCGACCCCGAAGACTTCGCCGCAGCACTGGTCGGGACCGACAGTCAGGCGTGACCCGCTGCCCCGGACAGATGACGCGGATCGATCCCCAACACCCCCAGCGCTGCGCGCCATTTCGTATGGTCTTCATCCTGAAACAGCAACTGCGCGCTGACATCAGCGATCAGCCAGCCCCCGGCCTGAATCTCACCCTCCAGCTGCCCGCTGCCCCAACCCGCATAGCCCAAGGCGATCAGCGACTGCACTGGGCCCTGACCATGCGCCATCGCTGCGAGGATCTCGACCGATGTGCTCAGCGCCACCCCGTCAAGCAGTTCCACACTCCCCTCGGCACTGAAAAAATCAGGCGAATGCAGGACGAAACCGCGCCCGGTCTCGACCGGCCCCCCGAAATGGATCGCGCGATCCTCGACCGATTGACCAAGACCCGTTGCAGATTTCGTCACTGACAGATCCAGATTGTCGAGCAAGGTCTTGAGCCGCAATTCCGGCAGGGGTTTGTTGACGATGATCCCCATCGCCCCCTCGTCGGAATGCGCGCATAGCAGCACGACCGAATGCGCGAATCGCGGATCGGGCATATTGGGCATGGCAATCAGGATTTTTCCTGTAAGTTGGTCCATCGGCCTGTTTCCCAGAACTGGACTCGCAACATGACGCGCCTGACCTGCCTTGCCAAGAGGGCGAGAGGACGCAGTGTGGCAAGAAACCATCACAGAACGCAGAGGTCGCGCCCTTGTGACTTTGCAAAACTGGCTGCGAGAGGGAATGAGGGAGGATGAAACTCTTTCGGATGCTCTCTGTTCTTGCGGCGCTATTGGGCGCCCACGCTGCCCATGCGCAAGTCCCGCGTGCTGCAGAAATCGTGCAGGCGGAAATGCGCAGCGGCTGGCTGGCCGAGAATGGGGCGCATCTTGCGGCTGTTCAGCTTCGTCTGGCACCAGGATGGATGACCTATTGGCGTCATCCCGGCGAAAGTGGTCTGGTGCCGCAGCTTGACTGGTCAGGCGCGCAGAATGTCGCACAGGCGCGGATCATCTGGCCGGAACCTCGCCTGTATATCAAGGCAGGTTTCGCCAGCATCGGCTATACGGGCGATGTGATCCTGCCGCTGGAAATCACACCGCAAGACCCCAGCCGACCTGTAGAGTTTTCTGCCACGCTCAGCCTTGGGGTGTGCGAGGATGTCTGTATCCCGGTGGATCTGGGCCTGCACACTGTGTTGAACGGGCGGGGCATGCATGATCACGACATTGCCGCTGCACTGGATCGCAGACCAAGTGCGGCGCGCGCGGCCGGTCTGCACCATGTGGCCTGCTCGCTGACCCCTGAAGGCCGGGCACTGCGCCTGAGCGCGCAGATGCAAATGCCACGCCGGGGCATTCAGGAATTCCTGCTGATCGAACTGCCCGGTCAGCCCCTGCGCGCATTGCCCAGTGAGCGCATCGGCGACACACTTGTCGGCCACAGCCTGATGCGCGTGTCCGGTTCCCCCGCCATTGACCGTTCTGCAGTACGCCTGAGCGTGGTCAGCGAGCGTGGGACTGTGGTGCATCAGGGCTGCGCAATGTCGGACTGAGCTTTGGCAGAGGCGATCCATAGACTGATCGCCCCAAGTACCCATGCCAACAGCAGCCCCGCAGCCGTTCCCCCAATGAACAGCAACATTGCAGCGCGCAGTGGGTCGGCGCCCGCCGCCTCTTGCGTCAGGACAGACGGCAAGACCCCCGTCACGACAACATGGCCGAATGTCGCCGCGAACCACAGCCCCACAGCCAGAGCGGCCAGACGCGGGATCCAGAGCACCCCGCGCGCAGGTCGTGTCATGATGCGGCGCAGGGACAGAAGCTGTCGGCTGATGTCATTGCCGATGGCAAGCATGGCAGGCACCAGCAACAGCACGATCACCATCCCGAAGCCCAGCCCATAGACAAGCGTGATCACAGTCGGTTTGAGAAAGGCCGCCTGCGTCGAATTCTCGAACATCAACGGTGCGAGCCCCAGCACAGTGGTCAGGGTGGTCAGCAAGACCGGGCGCAAGCGGTCGCAAGTGGCGTCGATAAGTGACGGCACCAGCCCCCGGTCACGGGCATATTGATCAACTGTCGTGACCAGCACGATGGAATC
>SKSL01000105.1 GCA_007123015.1 Natronohydrobacter sp.
CTTGGGGGCGGGGCAGCCCCTGCGACTGCAGCAACCCCGCAACGTGCAGCGCCCGCACGGCAAGCAGCCGCGCCGGCCCGTTCAGCGACACCCGCTGCGCCCGCCGCAGCCCCTGCGCGCGGTGCCATGCCATTGCGCGGGGACGGGCGGGTCACCGAGGTCCGGCGTCTGAAAGAGCAAGAGCAGTATGCGCGCTGTCTGGCAGCATCACAAAGCCCCAGATCGCTGGATGTGCTCTATGAGCGGTCCTGGTGTGCCTTCAGCCATGATCGACCGACCGAGGCGCTGATGGGTTTTCAGGCCGCAGCCCAGGCAGGGGATGCGCTGGGGCCGAATATACGCCGGGATGCGCATTTCGGCATGGCACTGGCCTATCTGTCCATGAACATGACCGAGCAGGGCGCAGCGGCTGTCTCGCAGGTGCGTCTGAACGAAGCCCAGCATCGCGAGATCGAAACCCTTGTGCTGGATCAGCGCGGCGTGCGGGCCTATCGCGCTGGCGATTATCGTCAGGCCATCGGCTATTTCGATGCGCTTGAAAAGACCAACGGGGCGCTCCGCCGCGATCTGGCGATCCTGCGCGCCTATGCCTATCTGAATTCCGGCCAGCGCCCGACCGCGCGCGCCGAATTCGAACGGCTGCACGCGCAATTGGCCACAGCCGAAACGCGTCAGGGGCTCAATGCTGCGCGCTAGGTTTTCGGTGTCGAACGCAGGTTGATCTCCTATCTAATTGAATAAGTTGAAGAAAAGCCGCGCCAAAGGGCGCGGCTTTTTGCTGTGCTATCCGATAACAGCGCCTGCAACATCGCATAGCGTCCGGGTGTTATTGTGTGGTCGCCCGATCTGGCCGCAGGGTTGGTGCAGCGGATCATGTGCTACGAACCGCTCTCGAAACCGCACAACACTCAGATCAACAGGAGTTCCTGACATGACCTTTTCCTTTACCACCACGCTGACCAGTTCTGCCTTGGCCCTTGCTGTGGCGCTGGTGGCGCTGCCAGCTGATGCAGGATCCAACCGGGTCGCAGTTGATCAATGGGGGCGCGATCATAGTGCGGCCACATATCAGCGCGGCCACGGGCAACGGATTTCCGTGACCCAGCGCGGGCGCAGCAATCTGTCCTTCAACACGCAGGACGGGGCGCGCAACCGGGTCACTGTCGGGCAGGTCGGCTGCGGCAATGTCGCGGATACGGCTCAGCATGGCGGGCGCAATATCGTCGGTGTCTCGCAGATCGGGTGCCGCAATGATGCGACTGTCACCCAGCAGGGCCATCGCAATGCCATTGGCGTGATCCAGACTGGCCGCGGCAATACGGCCAATGCCACCCAGCATGGCAATGGCAATGTCGTGCTGATCATTCAGGACTAAGCCCCCGCGCAGCCGGGGGCCAGCCCCCCGGCGGCCCTTTGACACATGCTCTGGAAAGGAGCCGATCCATGTCTGTCATGCCCTATACGATTGCCGCCCTCGTCATCACTGGTGCCGCCTGCACGGCCAGCCTTGCCACGTCTCAGGGGGCCGCATCCCAGAGCGCCACGGCCAAAGAGGCGCTGGTCTGCGCCTTGCACCTGCGCGAGACCAGCCGCCAGGTCACGATCATCGCCGAGGCCACGGCCCACCACGCCCTGCATGGCACCTATCAGCTGGACATCGACCAGCGCAGTGCGTCCGGGCGGGCCACGATCCGTCAGGGCGGTGCGTTCGACCTCAAGCCCGGCGAGAGCGCCACTCTGAGTGAGGCCAGTTTCGCAGGCCGTGCGCGCGATTTCACTGCTGAACTGACGCTCAAGGCCAATGGCCAGACCCACACCTGTCGGTCTGCGGCCCTGTAACAGGGCCGCTTCGCTTTCACATTGTCACAAAGGACACCTGCCATGTTCCCAACACCTCACCTGTCCCGCCTGGCGCGCAGCGCTGCCATCGCGTGCACTCTGGCCCTGTCTGCCACAGCATTGGGGGCCACAACGCTGTCGCTGTCGCTGAATGCGCGCAACGCGGATGAGGCGCGTGTGCTCAGCACGGCCATTACCCTTTATGCCATCCATCGCGATATCCGTTCCGGGGCCGATATCCGGCAACTCGGGCGCAATCATCTGGTGCAACTGACCCAATCGGGCAGCGGCAATCAGGGGATCATCCGTCAGCGCGGGCGGGACCATGACGCAAGCCTGACGCAGCGCGGCGGCCATAATGCGCAAGTGATCCTGCAATATGGGCAGGGCGCGCGCGCAGATATCCGCCAGACAGGCGGTCAGGCCGGCATCCTGATCCAGATCGCGCCCTGATTTGCGGGCTTTCGCAGACAGGCCAAAGCCGGTAAGTCACAGCATAATTCGACCTATGACACGGACCCGCCTTGGCACAGACAAAGCCCCAAGCCCCTTCCCATGCGGGCAATGATCGTATCATCGCGCGTTGGCTTTGGGAAAGTTTCATCCGCCAGCGGATGAAATTCATCTGGTTGGCTGTGGGTTTGATGGTGGCCGAGGCGCTGATGCTGGGGGCCTTCAGCTATCTGGTGCAGCCAATGTTCGATCAGGTTCTGATCGCGGGCGAAGCTGGTCAGGTCTATCTTGTCGCCATCGCCATGGGGGCTGTGTTCTTCGGGCGGGGGCTGGCACGGCTGGCGCATAAGTCAGTGATGGTCTGGCAGGCGGAGTCCGCGACTGCTGATCTGCAAACCATGTTGCTTGCGCATCTTACCCGGCTGGATCAGGGATTTTTCAAGCTGAACGCGCCCGGTGTCCTGATCGAGCGTGTGCGCGGCGACTCGCTGGCCTTGCAACGCGTCTTTACAGGCCTGATCACAGGTCTGGGGCGCGATGGGGCCGCGGTGATCGTGCTTTTTGGGGTTGCGCTCTGGACGGACTGGCTCTGGACGCTGGTCGCACTCATCGGCATCCCGGCCTTTGGTCTGCCGCTGGTCGCGTTGCAACGGCTGGTGCGGCGGCGCAGCCGGGATGCGCGTGTGGCAGCGGCGCAAAGCTCGAACCGGCTGGACGAGGCGTTTCACGGTATTGCCACCTTGCAACTGACGGGCAGCGAGGCGCGCGAGGTCGGGCGGTTTCGCACGATCATGCAGCGCTACGTCTCGAAATCCACGCGCGCCGCCATCGGGCAGGCGGCCATCCCCACAGTGATGGATTTCGGCGCAGCGCTGGGCTTTGCGCTGGTACTGATCTATGGCGGCATGCAGATTATCGAGGGCACCCGCACCGTCGGGCAGTTCATGTCCTTCTTCACTGCCCTTGGCTTGCTGTTCGAGCCGCTGCGCCGTTTCGTGTCTCTCACAGCGGATTGGCAGAACATCGTCGCCTCGCTTGAACGTACCCATGCGCTGTTGCAGGAAGTCCCGCGCGTGACCAACCCCGCGCCGCCGCATGCGCCAGTCCCTGCGCGCGATCAGGCCAGTGTCGAATTGCGCAATGTCGATTTCGCCTATGGCGCCGAGCCCGTTCTGCGCGATCTGAGCTTCACCGCGCCCGCAGGCAAGACCACTGCGATTGTCGGGCCGTCCGGGGCAGGCAAGACGACAGTGTTCGGTCTGCTGACCCGTCTGGCCGATGTGAATGCCGGGGCCGTTCTGGTCGGCGGGCAGGATGTGCGCGCGATGGATCTGGCCGCGCTGCGCGGGCTGTTTGCTGTGGTCAGTCAGGACACTGCGCTGTTTGATGAATCGCTGCGCGCGAATATCCTGATGGGGGCTGAAGATGTCTCGGAAGCGGCGTTGCAGCGCGCCTTGAAAGCGGCGCATGTCGATGATTTCCTGCCGCTCCTGCCCGATGGGCTGGACAGTCTGGCCGGGCCGCGCGGATCATCGCTGTCAGGGGGGCAGCGCCAGCGCGTCGCGATTGCCCGCGCCCTGCTGCGCGATGCGCCGATCCTGCTGCTGGATGAGGCCACCAGCGCGCTCGATGCCAAATCCGAAGCGGTCGTGCAGGAGGCGCTGGAAAATCTGGTGCAGGGGCGCACAACGCTGGTGATTGCGCATCGGCTGTCCACTGTGCGCAATGCGGATCAGATCATTGTCATGGATCGCGGCGCAGTGGTCGAGCAGGGCACGCATGCAGAGCTTCTGGCCCAGGGCGGCGTCTATGCGCGGCTCTATGCGCTACAATTCAAAGAGGGCGCTCAGGCAAATTCGCCCTGAACGCACCAGCCATCGCGTTGGGGTGTGTGAAACAGCCACAGCCGCGCGCCCCGGTCGGTCTGCACCTGCCAGTAATCGCGCAGGCCCGTGCGCCAGGCCGGATCGTCCAGCCACCATTCCGGGCTGATCCGTTCCGGGCCAGAGGCCGCGACCACCCGCCACCACAGCCCCCGCCATTTGAACCGGCGCGGTACCGCGCGGCCTGTGCCTGCGATGGGTTCGGGCGGGAAGATCACCAGCGGGCGCGGGGGATGGCCGCTCGGCCAGTCCGCGCAAGGCTCGGAATAGGCGGCAGCGGCGATGCTGAAGGTCTTTTCCGGGATATGGCTGTCGGCGGGCAGATAGCGCGTGACATGCTCGAACCCCACGCGGTTGCACAGCCGCGTCAACAGATCGGCCAGATCGTCCTGCGCTTTGGCCCCTGTCGTCGTGATCTGCTGGACTGGCAGCGCGTCGACCTGCGGGGCCGTCAGGCGCATCCGGTCAATGCCGAAACCGGCATCCATACCGTCCAGCGCGCGCGCGAAAAGCTGCGCCATGGGGGCAGGGTCGCGCATGGCGCGGGCCAGACCGATGTCCAGACGCACCACGCTGCCATCCGTGCGCGACAGTTCCAGCGCCAGCCGCCGCGCGCCCATTTCCGCCCCGCGCAGATGCTCGCAGAGTCGTACGAGCAGACGGTCAAGCCCGGCAGTGATATCCCCCATCAGCCCGATAGGTTCTGGCAGGGACAGGCGTACTGCAAAAACGGGCGGATCCGGGGCCGGGGTGACAGGTTCCGGCACTGCCCCCAGCGCCTGATCCAGCCGCAGCATCGGGGCCGTGCCAAAGCGGCGCACCAGACCTGCGCGCGGCACCTGGGTCAGATCGCGGATGATGCGCAGGCCCAGACGGTGCAGCCCCTCGACTGTTTCCGGGTCCAGCCGCAATGCTGCAAGCGGCAGGGGCATCAGGCGGCGCGCGGCCTCGCCTGTGGGCACCACGCCACCCTGTCCGAAATGCGCGACCGCCCAGGCCGTGCCGCGCGTCTCGGCCACGGCCATGCGCGCGTCAAACCCCATGCGCGCCAGCCGTGCGGCCAGATCATCGAGCAGCGCCGCTTCGCCCCCCATCAGATGGGCCGCGCCCGTGATGTCCAGTACCAGCCCGTCCAGCCCATCGACGGCGGCCCAGGGGCAATAACGCAACGCCCAGCGGCGCAAGCCCTCCAGCGCCTGCGCATCGGCGATGGGGTCAGCGGGGCGCGTCAGCAGATTGGGGCAGAGCGCGCGCGCATCGGCCAACCCCATGCCGCGTGCCAGTCCGCGCGCCTGCGCCTCATGGTTCAGGCAGGTCAGCCGATCCGCGCCGCGTTCCTTGGCCACCAGCGCAAACGCCCCCGGCGCGGGTCTGCGGCGCAGCGACAGGTCAGCAGCAAAGCGGGGCAACCAGAGCGAGAGGATACGGCGAGTCATCGGACCAAGTGTTCATATAATGTTCCAATCTAGATCTGTGTCTGCACCGAGTCGAGTCTGGCCCTGATCCGATTGCAAATTCATCCGTCCTCGCGCATAAGCGCGGCCAAGCACCGACGGAGCGCGCCCATGAACTATCTCGAATTCGAAAAGCCCTTGGCCGAGATCGAAGGCAAGGCGGCCGAGTTGCGCGCAATGGGCGCGGCCAATCCGGAAATGGATGTCGAAAAGGAAGCTGCCGCACTGGATGCGAAAGCCCAGAAAATGCTGGTGGATCTGTATCGCAACCTGACGCCCTGGCGGAAATGTCAGGTCGCGCGCCACCCGGACCGGCCGCATTGCCGGGCCTATATCTCGGCGCTGTTCGACGAATTCACACCGCTGGCCGGGGATCGTGGCTTCGCCGAAGATGAAGCCGTGATCGGGGGCCTTGGCCGTTTGCAAGGCCGTGCAGTCATGGTGATCGGGCAGGAAAAGGGCCATGACACCCAGTCGCGTCTGCGGCGCAATTTCGGCATGGCCCGGCCCGAAGGCTATCGCAAGGCGATCCGGCTGATGGATATGGCCGACCGTTTTGGCCTGCCCGTGGTCACGCTGGTCGACACGCCCGGCGCCTATCCCGGCAAAGGGGCCGAAGAGCGCGGCCAGTCGGAAGCGATCGCGCGCTGCACGCAGAAATGCCTGTCGCTGGGGGTGCCGCTGGTCTCGGTCATCATTGGCGAGGGCGGATCGGGCGGGGCCGTGGCCTTTGCCACAGCGAACCGGATCGCGATGCTGGAACATTCGGTCTATTCGGTGATCAGCCCTGAAGGCTGCGCCTCGATCCTGTGGAAAGATGCCGAGAAGATGCGCGAAGCGGCCGAAGCCTTGCGGCTGACCGCGCAGGACCTGAAGAAGCTGGA
>SKSL01000201.1 GCA_007123015.1 Natronohydrobacter sp.
GCGGCCCCGGTCAGGTTGAACGCCAGCCGAACATCCTCGGCCCCGCGCGCGATGAAACGCGCGTGAAGCGCATCCGTGAAGGTGATCACGTCACCTTCCGCCAGCTTGCGCAAGGGTTTCGCCAGCGCCCGCCAGCTGCCATCGGGCTGCGGCTCGGTCAGGGTGATCTCGATCTTCGCGGTGACTGGCCCCTGCGCCGTTTCCCGGTGCCGCTGCCCAGTCAGCCGTGCCGGGATCACCTTGGTCGTGTTGATCACCAGCAGATCGCCGGGGCGCAGGATATCCGGCAGATCCGCCACATGCCGATCTGCAATCCCGGCACCATCGGCCAGCAGCAACCGCGCCGCCGGGCGCGGGCGCACAGGCCGCGTCGCGATCAGGTCCTCGGGCAGATCGAAATCGAACTCTGACAGTTTCACGCCCTGCCCCATCTTCCAGAAATATCAGACGCGGCCTTTATCTCGGGCCCCGGATTGCTACAACTGGCCAAACGCATTTGTGAGAGGAAGACGCGCATGGCTCAGACAGGCGATATGGCCCCCGATTTCACCCTGCCCACCAATGGCGGCAGTGAGGTGACGCTCTCGGCCCTGAAACCGTCGAAAGTGGTCGTCTATTTCTACCCGCGCGACGACACCCCCGGCTGCACGACCGAGGCGCTGGAATTCACCGCCCAGATCACCGATTTCGAGGCCGCAGGGGCGAAAGTCATCGGCATTTCCAAGGATACAGTCGCAAAGCATGACAAATTCGTGGCCAAGCATGATCTGGGCGTGATTCTTGCATCAGATGCCGACAGCGATGTCTGCGAGCGCTACGGGGTCTGGGTCGAGAAAAGCATGTATGGCAAGACCTCGATGGGGATCGAGCGCGCGACCTTCCTGATCGACAGTGACGGCAAGATTGCGCAGGTCTGGCGCAAGGTGAAGGCCAAAGGACATGCCGAGGCAGTGCTCGACGCCCTGCGTGGGTTATGACGCTCTCCTTGCGCGCGCGCGCGGTCGCGGTTCTGACGACCGCTGACGGGCGCGCCAAAACAGCCCTGTCGCGCCAGCATGCAGCAGAATGGTTTGCCAGCCGCAAAGCCGGCACGCCCCTGCCACTGGGCCAAGCCAGGCCGCCGGATTTCCCGGCCCGCCCGGACAGGCCCGAATTGCTGGATCCGCGCGACGTGCCCAAGCGCAAGCCCGGCTCGCCCGAGGGGCGGATCGCGATCCTGCATGCGATCGGGCATATCGAACTGAACGCGGTGGATCTGCATTGGGACCTGATCGCGCGCTTTGCGCATGTCGAAATGCCGCTCGGCTTCTTTGACGACTGGGTGAAAGCCGCAGATGAGGAATCCAAGCATTTCAACCTGATCTGCGACTGTCTTGAAGCACAGGGCAGTCATTATGGCGCGCTGCCCGCGCATGCTGGCATGTGGCGCGCGGCTGAAGATACTGAAGACGATATTCTGGGCCGTCTTGCGGTCGTGCCAATGGTGCTGGAAGCGCGCGGGCTTGATGTGACCCCCGGCATGATCGAGATTTTCCGCCGCGCCAAGGATGCGCAGGCCATTGCAGCGCTGCAAATGATCTACGCGGAAGAAGTCGGCCATGTCGCTTATGGGTCGAAATGGTTCAACTACCTTTGCGGGCGTCAGGGGCTCGATCCGCAGCCCGTCTTTCTGGATTTGGTGCGGCGCTATTTCCACAGCCCTTTGCGTCCCCCTTTCAATGAGGAAAAACGCGCTCAGGCCGGTCTGCCACCGGACTTCTACTGGCCTCTGACGGACGCAACGCGCGGACGCTCCGGGGGTACCGGATGAACAAAACGAATACATAAGCGGTGCATGTGTCAATAATCGGCGAATTCTTGCTGATTCAATTGTGCCAAGCTGCAGGGAGGATGAAACTGATTGATATTCGGTTGCCCCCGTTACCCCTGCCCCGTATCTAAGAACAGGAATATGTTAACGGCAGCTTGCTGCACAAACTTGGCCATAATGTGGCTACAGCCTATGACGAGCTTCGGCCCAAGATGGAAAACAAGCGGTGACAGCCAATCCGGTCTGTAAACCCGAATAGCGCAAAACAGGACGTCTGCCTTGAAAAGAATACTTGTTCGCGCCAATCAGCGATTGGAACGCCGCCTGCCGGAACAGCGGCTTTTCCTGCGCTCTGAAAACTCTACCCGCTATGTACGCCTGCGCCCCCTGACACAAGCTGTTGCCATCGGGTCTGTGGCCAGCTTTTTCGCTTGGGGCGTGATCGCAACCTCGATCCTGCTGATGGATGCAATCGGATCGGGCAATCTGCGCGATCAAGCCCTGCGCGATCAGGCCAATTACGAACAGCGGTTGAACCAATTGGCGGAAGAGCGCGATAATCGCGCGCTCGAAACGGAAGCCGCGCAGGCCCGGTTCAGCGAGGCGATGGAGCGGATTGCAGAAATGCAGACCCAGCTTCTGAACTCGGAAGAGCGTAGGCTGGAGCTGGAAACCGGCATTGATGCCATTCACAGCACCATCCGCCGCGTGACACGCGAGCGCGACGACGCGCGTACCCGACTGGCCGATGTTCAGCAAACACTGGAAGCCGAAACCGGATCGACGCGCACAGCTGCGGACCGGACCCGTGACACGGAAGAAATGCTCGATTTCCTGTTGGCTGCGATGGAACGCACATCGGAAGCGACCTATGAGCTGGGCATCGACGCCGAACAATCGCGGCAACAAGCGCAGCTTCTGGCGCTCGAAAACGAGCTTCTGAAAGACCGCAACCACTTGATCTTCGACCAGCTCGAAGAAGCCCTGGACGCCGTTGTCGCCCCCCTTGAGCGCGTGTTCCGCAGCGCGGGTGTCTCGCCCGATCAGATTCGGCGGCTGGTGCGTCAAGGCAGCGCAGATCAGACGGCTTCGCTGCGCCCGATCTCGGTCTCGACCTCGGGGGTGATGGGGGCGGGCAATGATATTGCACGCGCGAATTCGGTCCTGAGCAAGCTGGCTGATGTGCATGCCTATCGCCAAGGCATTGACCGCCTGCCCGTGGCGCGCCCGGTCAATTCCAATGCTGTTCGGCAGACCTCGGGCTTTGGCATGCGCCGTCACCCGCTGACCGGACGCTCGACCATGCATAACGGGCTGGACTGGGCTGGACCGCGCAACACACCCATTCTGGCCTCGGCCGACGGCGTGGTGAAACAAGCTGGCCGGCAAGGCGGCTATGGTAATCTGGTCATCATCCAGCATGATTTCGGGATTGAAACCTATTACGCCCATTTGAACAGGATCGACGTGCGCCCCGGACAAAGGGTCTCGCGCGGGCAGCGGATTGGTGGTATGGGCACCACTGGAGCGTCGACCGGCGTGCATCTGCATTATGAAGTGCGCGTCAATGGCCGACCTGTCAATCCGATCACCTATATAAGGGCTGGAGAACATGTTTTCTAAAAGTCGTATCAATGAACCTGGCCCCAAGGCCGCGCCAGAAGCGCAACCTGCTGCCAAATCTGTCGAATCCACACCTTCTTTCATGAGGTCTTCGGCGCCTGACTCGAGCACGGCTCATGTAACGAAGTCGAAACCTGCAGCTTCGGTTCTGGCAGCGGATTTGTCGATCACCGGAAATATGAAAACAACCGGCGATATCGTGATCGAAGGTGTCGTTGATGGGGACATTCGCGCACATCTGTTGACGGTTGGCGAAACCGCCACTATCCGCGGCGAAATTGTCGCGGATGACATCGTGATCAATGGCCGGATCATTGGCCGGGTGCGCGGTCTGAAAGTGCGCCTGACCTCGTCTGCACAGGTCGAGGGGGACATCATTCACAAGACGATCGCAATCGAATCAGGGGCGCATTTCGAAGGCTCTGTGCAGCGACAGGACGACCCGCTGCAAACCAACCGCGAAGCATCGCGGCCCTTGGGTGCCCAATCTGTCGGTGCCGCGTCAGGACCTGCGACAGACACAACGCCAACCTCGGCCCCCAAGCCGCGCGATGAAGGATCGAACGTGGTCAAGCAAGCCGCAGAAGCCAAGCGCGCAAAGACCTGAGAAACACGCCGCTGAATAATAAGGGAACCGCGCTTCAGAGCGCGGTTTTTTTATGCGGGGTATGTCTGATTGCGAGACGGAACAATCGGAGCACCAAGTGGAAAGCTGGTGCGGGTGGAGAGATTCGAACTCTCACGCCTTGCGGCGGAGGATTTTGAATCCTCTGCGTCTACCGTTCCGCCACACCCGCACTGTCAACGACATGGGGAATACTCTGGAACTGCGCGGCCTGCAACTGTCCATCGCAGACAGCGCGAAAAATCATCGAAAAACCTGCGCAGATTGACCTTTCGGCCATAATCCGGTATGCGCTGCTGACTGTCTGTGATGGACAGTCCCGATAGTGGGGCGTGAAAATCTGGCGTCCCGAAACCGATCACGGCCCGATGCCGTATCAGATGGACGCATATGACCCAATTTTCTGACCTGAAACTGGACCCCAAGGTCCTCAAGGCCGTTCTTGAAGTCGGCTACACCACCCCTACCCCGATTCAGGCCGAGGCCATCCCGCATGCGCTTGAAGGGCGCGATGTGCTGGGGATCGCCCAGACCGGAACGGGCAAGACTGCCTCTTTCACTTTGCCACTGATCACCCGTCTGGGCCGTGGGCGCGCCCGCGCGCGGATGCCACGCAGCCTGGTGCTGGCCCCGACCCGCGAGCTGGCGGCGCAAGTGGCTGAAAACTTTGATACTTATGCCAAATACACGCGTCTGACCAAGGCGCTCTTGATCGGTGGCGTGGCCTTTGGCGAACAGGATAAGCTGATTGATCGTGGGGTTGATGTGCTGATCGCCACGCCGGGTCGGTTGCTGGATCATTTCGAGCGCGGCAAACTCTTGCTGACGGGTGTCGAGGTGATGGTGGTGGACGAAGCCGACCGTATGCTGGATATGGGCTTTATACCCGATATCGAACGCATTTTCGGCCTGACCCCATTCACGCGCCAGACCTTCTTTTATTCGGCGACCATGGCGCCAGAAATCGAACGGATCACCAACACCTTCCTGTCGAACCCCGCGCGAATCGAAATCGCACGCCAGGCCACGGCCTCTGAAACCATCGCTCAGGAACTGATCGAGCTGTCCGCCACCCGGCGCGATTCGGCTGCGAAGCAGAAGCGCGATGCGCTGCGGGCGATCATTGAATCCGAAGGCGAGAAAATCGAAAACGCCGTGATCTTCTGCAATCGCAAGGTCGATGTCGATATTCTTGCCAAGGCACTGATAAAACACAAACTCGACGCGGCCCCGATCCATGGGGATCTGGACCAGTCCATGCGCACCCGCACGCTGGAAAAATTTCGCGCGGGCGAATTGCGCCTGCTGATCGCGTCAGACGTGGCCGCGCGGGGCCTCGATGTGCCCTCGGTCAGCCATGTCTTCAATTTCGACCTGCCCTCGCATCCCGAAGATTATGTGCACCGGATCGGACGCACCGGCCGGGCGGGCCGGTCGGGCAAGGCGATCTCATTCATGGTGCCTGCTGACCAGAAATATCTAGAACAGATCGAGAAATTGTTGCAAAAGCCCCTGCCGCGCGGTGAAAGCCCGGTGATTCACACGCCCATGACCATAAAATCCAAGTCCGCTGCTGCCGAAGATGGCGGGGCCTCCCGTCCGGCACGCGCGCGCAGGTCAGCTGGCAGCGCCAAGGCAGGCACTGCAGCAGATAACCCGGCAAATGCCGCTGCAGCCCCCGCGCCCCAGGACACCGAAGCGGCGTCTGCTCCGTCCATTGCCAACCGGCGCAGCCCTGCCCCGCGCCGCGACACAGGCCCCCGCAAGCAAGGCAATACCCGGCGCGACAACCGCGATGCTGTGGTCGGCATGGGCGATCATGTTCCTGATTTCCTGATGCGCGAGTTCCGGGTCGCCTGATCGCGCAGACCCCAACGAAAAAAGCCGCCCTCATGGGGCGGCTTTGAAAGTGTCGCAAACTCAGCGGTACAAAAGCGACACTTTGTTATGAAACAGGTGGATCTTGGACGGGTCTGCCTTCAGCTTGACCTTGCGCCCTTTCAGATCTGTGTGGATACCCGCCAGCTTTGCCAGCACAGGTGCTGCGCCTGCGCTTTCCGGGCGGAAATAGAGCACAGTCAATTCGCCCAGCGCTTCGAGCAACTCAACCTCGCCCTGATAGAGGAAATCATCGCCATCGGTCGCGACCAGATCCTCGGGGCGCGCACCCAGATTGACCTTCAGACCCTGATCTGCCTCAGTTGTCGGAATATCCGCCACAGCCTGCCCGCCACCATCCAGCTTGACAGTGGTCTGCGCGCCAGTGCCGACAATCTGGCCCGAGAGCAGGTTCATCGCAGGCGAGCCGATGAATTGCGCCACGAATTCCCCATTGGGTCGCTCATAAAGCTCCAGCGGTGTGCCCACTTGCGCAATCCCGCCGCCCGCAAGCACCACAATGCGCGAGGCGAGCGTCATCGCTTCGACCTGATCATGGGTCACATA